>SVCK01000090.1 GCA_015058375.1 Clostridium sp. | reverse complement strand
CTCTACAGCGCCGATGGTACTGCATGGGAGACTGTGTGGGAGAGTAGGACGTTGCTAGGTAATGTGGCTCGATAGCTCAGTCGGTAGAGCAGAGGACTGAAAATCCTCGTGTCCCTGGTTCGATTCCAGGTCGAGCCACCAGGTATGGCGCTATAGCCAAGTGGTAAGGCAGAGGTCTGCAAAACCTTTATCCCCAGTTCAAATCTGGGTGGCGCCTCCATAATAAAAACCTTAGAACTTTGTTCTAAGGTTTTTTTGTTCTTTTAAACAAAAAAATATATAACAATTTGTTCACAAATTATGTGAATAAATTAGTATTTGATGTGATAAATGTGGAAAACTATCTTAAAAAATTATCTGAAAAAGTTAAACAATTAGTTTCACAAGAAAAATCAGCCATGCATCCAATTGGAATAGTTATATTAGGATAACTGTGTCCAAAAGGTACATTAATTATTATAGGGATGTTTAGTCCTTTTAATCTATCTACAATAATTTCGTTTATAGTAAAACTTTTAGAATAATTATGGAGTTCACACCCTGTAAAGGTCCCTAAAATAATGCCTTTACATCGATTTAGTTTGCCGGACATGAGCAATTGAGTTAACATTCTATCAATAGCATAAGGAGATTCATTTATCTCTTCTATCAAAAGTATACAATTGTTTGATATAACTTCAAAAGGAGTGTTCATAGAAGAACAAATCATAGTTAAATTACCACCAGCTATCTTTCCTTTAAACGAGTTTTTATTTATGTAGGATATAGAGTTGAATTCTTTTAAGTTATAGGTATAATTTTTTGATTTGAATGAGGAGATAGATAAAAAAGAATTTAATGTGATATTGTCATCAAAATTTGATGTAATCATAGGACCATGAAAAGTAATTAAACCAAGTTTTGAAAAGTAATTTAATAATAGAGTTACATCACTAAAACCACAAAAAAACTTTGGATTTTTTGTGATTATTTTTTTGTCTAAGTAAGGCATCATTCGAATAGCACCATAGCCACCGCGAAGGCAAACAATTCCATCAATTGAAGGATTTTTGAACATACTATTTAGATCGGTTGCTCTGTCAATATCTAATCCCGCCAAATATCCATGCTTATCATATACATGAGGAGCAACTTTTACTTTAAATCCTGTAGCAGATTTAAATAATTCTATTTTTTCATCAATAATATTTCTATCTTCACACGAAGAAGTTGCAATTATACCTATAGTTGAAGATGAATTTAAAACTTTTCCTTTAAGCATAAAACCTCCATAAAAAAAGAGAGCTCGTGAGCTCTTTTTAGTTGTTTTATATATAATATGAAGATATAAGTATTTGTGTTAATTGAACATGTCTTTTTTGTAAAGGAAAAATGCTACTACGGAACAGATTCCTAGAGTTATTAGTACAACTATTGAAAATGCATTTGGATTATCTGCTAATGGTAAAGGAATATTCATTCCATAGATACCTGACATTATTGTAGGAATCGCCATTAAAATAGTAATTGATGCTAATATTTTCATTACTATATTAAGATTGTTAGAAATAACAGATGCAAAAAAGTCCATTGTACTTGCAAGGATGTTACTATATATTTCTGTCATTTCAATAGCTTGCTTATTTTCTATGATTACATCTTCTAAGACATCTTTATCTTCTTCATATTTTTGCATTATTTCGAGTTTCAACATTTTTTCTAGTGTAATTTCATTAGCTTTTAATGATGTAGAAAAGTAAACTAAAGATTTTTCTAATGAATGCAATTGAATTAATTCTCTATTTTTCATTGATTTGTGAAGTCTCTTTTCAATCATTAAACTTTTCTTATCAATTTGTCGTAAGTATAGAAGATAGTAAGTTGAAATTCTGTTTAATATTTGTAAAATAAATCTTGATTTTTTAAAGGTATAAAAAGATTTAATTTTACTATTTATAAAGTCTGTTAAAACTTTACTGTTTTTAAGACATACAGTTATAAGTAGATTTTCAGTATGTATAAGAGCTAAAGGGTAAGTATCATACGTTAATGAGTTGTCTTCCATTTCTGTAAATGGTATATCTACAATTACGATTATATTGTCATCTTCAATATCTATACGAGATGTTTCTGCATCATCTAAAGGTGCTTTTAAAAAGTCTAGTGGTACACCAGTTTTTTTAGAAATTAATATAAGCTCTTCGTCAGATGGAGCTACTACATTTATCCAGCATCCAGGTTGAATGCTATCTAATAAATTTAAGGTTGGGTCATGTTCATTTGAACTTTTATAAATTTGAATCATTTCATAACCTCCTTCTCAATTTTCAAAATCTACAATTAATTATACTACTATAAAAAATTTTTTAAAACTAATATTTAAAGCTGAAAAATAAGAAAAGACAGGCACTAACCTGTCTTTAATTTTTATTATAGAATTCAGTTTTTATTTCTAGAAGTAAATCCTCCTTTTCAATTAAATCAGCAGAAGTAAAAGCAAGTGCTAGGGCTGATTTTTTAATTTGAGAAAAAGCAAATTCACTTATAGTGCAATCAGCAAATTCCTGTGAACCATATTGTATATTAGGATCATCGCACATAGATATATATGGATGGATGCAAGGAACCTTTTTACTAACAATACCAATACTTAAACCAGCACTGATATTTTTGGGACTTCCTATAGAAATGATTCCTGTTTCTTTTAAGTTATGACTAAATAATCTGTTTAATGTTCTATTTGTAATAAGCTCTTCGTTTGGCGATTCATAAAGAGAAATTGAATGAGGTATATGAGTTAAATTAGAAACATAACCAACAATTTCTCTAAGTTTATTTTCTGCAAGTTCACCTATGCTTGTTGATGAAGCTCTTATATAAAATTTTGCTTCAGATTCAATTGGAATTAATAATGGCGTACTGCCTCCTTTTGATAAAATGGAGTTTATTTCTACATCTCGAGGAAATCCTTTTGATAAAGCATTCATTATATTGAAAGTTAGTAAAATAGCATCTAGTGAATTATAATTGCCTTTGTTTAGAAAACTTAAACCACTATTACCTATAAATTTTACATTTAGAGGAATTATAGATGAAGATGTACCACTTTCACAAGTTACTATGTCAGGATGGCATTCCATTACTACATCAATATCATCAAATGCACCTTGTTTTGTCATAAGAGTTTTGGTACCACCTAAATATTCTCCTGGACATCCAATTAGTATTACAGAGCCGCCAATTTTATTTATAATATGTCCAATTGTAAGTGCAGCAGCGACTGAAATACTACTTAGAGCGTTATGACCTGTTATGTGTCCATAATTTTCAATTGCATCATACTCACATAAAAAACAAATTTTAGGGTGACCTGTTCCTTTAGAGGCATAGAATGAATTATCTATAGATAAGTAATTTTTAATAATATAAAAATTATGTTTGCTAAGTAAGTTACAAATATAATTACAGCTATTTACTTCTTTATAACTTGGTTCGGGATTAGAATATAGATAATTACATAAATCTTTAATTTCATTTTCTATTGTAGATAGAAAAGATATCATTTCTTGTTTCATATTTTGCCCTCCCTAATTCTATGATTAATATTATTTTCTACAAATATGGTTAAAAATATTATGAAGTTGTATACTTTCAATGAGTTTCTTTTTTATTGATATTACAAATGGTATAATAGCAGTAAATATTTAAAGAAAGAGGTAAAATTATATGAATAAAAGTTGTTTTATTGTATTTGAAGGTGGCGAAGGCTCTGGAAAAAGTACAATATTAGAAATGATATATAATTGGATGATAGAAAATAATATAGATTGCATAAAAACAAGAGAACCAGGTGGTATTAAGATATCAGAGCAAATAAGAAATGTTATTTTGGATAAAGATAATAATGAAATGGATGGAAGATGTGAAGCACTGTTATATGCAGCTGCTAGAAGACAACATTTGGTGGAAAAAATTATTCCAGCATTAGAATCTGGAAAAATTGTGTTATGTGATAGATTTTTAGATTCATCATTAGCATATCAAGGTCATGCGAGAGGGCTTGGTATAGATGAAATATATGAAATAAATAAATTTGCGATAAATGGATATTTTCCAGATTTATCACTGTTCTTTGATTTAGATCCTGAGATAGGATTAGAAAGAATAAATAGAAATAAAGATAGAGAAGTTAATAGACTGGATTTAGAAAAGATTGATTTTCATAATAAAGTTAGAGAAGGATATAATATATTATTACAAAGTGGTAAAAGAAATATGGTAAAGATAGATGCTTCAAAAAGTATTGAAGAAGTATTTGAAAGTGTAAAAGAGACAATAAACAAGTATTTAAATCAAAAATAAACTTTTAAATATATGTAGGGTTAACTGTTTATGTTAAAATATAGATAAGAACTGTGAATTTGGATGGTGATATTATGAAAATGGTAATAGCTATAGTTCAAGACGACGATGCTATAGATTTAGTTGAAACTTTAACAGAAAAGAAGTATGGAGTTACAAAGCTTGCAACCACAGGTGGATTTTTAAAAGCAGGAAATACTACATTGATGATTGGTGTTGAAGATGATAAAGTAGATGATGTTATTGATATAATTAAAGCAATATGCGAAAAGAGAAAAGAAGTAGTAATATCTTCTTCTTTTTCAGGTAATTCTGAAATGTATATGCAATATCCAGTTCAAGTTGAAGTTGGTGGAGCAACTGTGTTTGTAATTGATGTAGATAAATTTGTGAGAATATAAAGTGAGGTGAATATTGTGAAGGAGTTTATAGGATTTGACAATATTATTAATGGATTTATGAAACGAGAAGATAAAAATACTCTTTCACATGCTCATATAATTGCAGGTCCTGATGGAATAGGCAAGAGTATAATGGCAAAAATGTTTGCTATGAAAATACTTGGTAAAACTGAAGATCTTAATTATATAGATATTATTCATTATAAATCAGATAAGGCCTCACTAGGTATTGATGAAGTAAGAAAAATAATTGAAGAAGTATCTAAAAAGCCTTATGAAGGAGATAGAAAGGTTATTATAATTCATAATGGCGATAAACTTACAATACAAGCTCAAAATGCTATGTTAAAAACGATAGAAGAACCTCCAAATGGAGTATACATAATATTGTTGACAGAAAGTCTTGAACTGTTACTTGATACTATAAAATCAAGATGCCAAATTTATAAGTTGACGCCTCTAGCTAAAGAAGATATGATTAAATATCTTAATAAAATAGGAGAAAAAGATGATAATAGGATATCAACTGCATTAGCTTATGCTGAAGGTATTCCAGGAAGAGCAGATAGAATATTAAATGATGAAGAACTTGAGAAACTTAGAAATTTAATTATTGATTTATTAAATGAAGTCAATAATAGAAATGAGAATACTGTTTTAGAATTTGAAAATAAATTTTCAAAATTTAAAAATGAAAAAGATGAAGTTTTGAACTTATTAGCTTCGTTTATAAGGGATATTATTGTCTATAAAGAATTAGAAAATAAAGATATAATTATTAATGTTGATAAAATAGAGTTTGTTGGTAAGTTAGCATTAACTTTATCTTACAATAGATTGAATACAATGCTTAGTTGCGTTGAAGAAGCAAGAAGAAATTTTAAGAATAATGTTAGTTATTCAATGACTATGAGTGTTATGCTGATAGGTTTTATGGAGGGTTAATGAATGATAAAAGTAGTAGGTGTAAGGTTTAAAAAGGCCGGAAAAGTATATTACTTTGATCCATCAGAGTTAAATATACAAAAGGGGGATTTTTTAGTTGTAGAAACAGCTAGAGGAATAGAATTTGGAGAATGTGTTATAGGTATTAAGCAAATAAAGGAAGAAGAGATAATAGCACCATTAAAGAGTGTAATAAGAATTGCAGATTCCAAAGATATAGAAAAGCATAAAGAGAATAAGGCAAAGGAATCATCAGCTTTAAGTATATGCTTAAAGAAGATACAAGAACATAATCTTGGGATGAAGCTGATAGACGTAGAATATACTTTTGATAATAATAAGGTAATATTCTATTTTACAGCTGATGGAAGAATTGATTTTAGAGAATTAGTAAAAGATTTAGCTACTATATTTAAAACAAGAATAGAACTTAGACAAATAGGCGTTAGGGATGAGGCTAAAATGATAGGAGGCTTAGGACCATGTGGAAGACCTATGTGTTGTTCTACTTTCCTTGGAGATTTTACATCAGTGTCTATAAAAATGGCTAAAGAGCAAGGATTATCTTTAAATCCAACTAAAATATCAGGTATATGTGGAAGGCTAATGTGCTGCTTAAATTATGAACAGAGTACATATGAAAGCATTAGAAAGAAACTTCCTAAGGTTGGTAGCATAGTAGGAACTAATGATGGAAAAGGTGAGGTCGTTTCTAATAGTACAGTAAAAGAATCTGTTAGGGTGAGAATTAGAATGGATGATGAAGAGGTTCTTAAAGATTATAAGATAAGAGATATAAAATTAATCAAAGGTAGCTATGAAGATACAGTTGATGAAAAAGATATAAGATTGGAAATTGAATCAGAAGAAGATAAGAAATTAATTAGAGATTTAATTAATGAAAAATAGGGGGATATTTTATGAAAGCTGTAATTAAAATTTACAATTTAAATACACAAAAAGATGTTAGCAGAATTCAAGGTGCAATTGCTAAAAATGAAGGTATTTTAGCTTGTGAGATATCTCTTAGTAAAAAAGAAATTCAAGTTATATACAACGAGAACTGTATTGATTTAGATGAAATTTCAGGAAGTATAGAAAATTTGGGATATATGTTGTATTAGCTCAAAAATTATTAATTTATCTAAAACACTTTAAAAGAGAGATAAAAAGTGTTAAAATGAGTTTGGTGTAATTTTATAATTATTAGGAGGTGTTTTTGATGGCATTTAAAATAACAGATGGATGCGTAAGCTGCGGAGCTTGTGCAAGCGAATGTCCAGTAGGAGCTATCAGCCAAGGAGATGTTACATTTGTAATTGATGCAGATTCTTGTATCGATTGTGGTAACTGTGCAAATGTTTGTCCAGTAGGAGCTCCAGAAGCAGAATAATAACTATACAATTAAGTAAGTTTAAAGATCGTCTATGTTTAGATGGTCTTTTTTCAATGTATAAAATTATTATTAAAGCTGTTTTTTTAGGTGGTTTTTAATTGTAAGATTTTTAATATGCATATTTAAATGAATAAATAAGTAAGAATTATTTTGCATATAATAGTTTTAGAGTAACAGTAAATTGAGATATATAAGTAATATGAATATTATTAATAAAACTTGAAATAGATATAAATAAATATTAATATAGAGTAAAAAGGTCAAAGTAAGTCAAAAACAAAAGTTTAAGAAGGTGATATTGTGGCAAGACTTTCAGATATAATAGAAAATTTTATAAAAAATATGCTTGTAGAAAATGGAGGAAACCAAATTCAAATTCAAAGAAATGAATTAGCTGATCAATTTAGATGCGCACCATCACAAATAAATTATGTATTAACAACAAGGTTTAGTTACGATAAAGGATATGTTATAGAAAGTAGACGAGGAGGAGGAGGCTATATTGTAATAAAGCAGATAGCATATGATAAGTCAGAAGAAAGAAACAATATGATTTATGAAGTAATTGGAGATTCTATAACAAATTATAATTCGGTAACACTTCTTGAAAGTCTTTATGAGTCTAAACTAATTACAGAAAGAGAATTTGAAATAATAAAAATAGCAATTAATGATAGAACATTATCGGAAGCAGAAGATAGAAATAGTATTAGAGCAAATATATTAAAGGCTATGCTTATGGTAGTTTTATCTTAAGGGGGGATTTTCAAATGTTATGTGAAAGATGCGGAAAAAATGAAGCAATGATACATGTTGTTAAGATAGTTAATGGAAAGAAAAGTGAAGCAATGTTATGTGAAAAATGTGCAAGAGAATTATCTAATATGCCTTTGAAACAAGCTATTAATAGTGAAAGTAAGTCATTTCTTGAAAATAGAATGAAAGATTTTTTTAATATGTTGGAAAAGAATAATAGGTTTGAAGTTGTATGTAAAAAATGTGGTACAACTTATAGTCAATTTAAGAAGACTGGTAAATTAGGATGCGGAGAATGTTACGATAGTTTTAAAGAAGAATTAGCATCTAAGGTTCAGGAAATTCAAGGTCATACAGAACATATAGGTAAGATACCTGTAAGAGAAGAAAAGAAAGTTATTAGTAATAAAAAGGTTAATGAACTTAAGAAAGCACTTCAAGAGGCAATAATTGAGGAAGAATATGAAAAGGCCGCTGTTATAAGAGATGAAATAAAATTCTATGAATCTATGAAGGGAAGTGGCGTTAATGATTAGTAATTGGATATCTAGAACTGCTAGTGCTAAAGATATGGTTATAGAAAGTAGTGTATCTTTAAGTAGAAATTTTGATGATTATGCATTTGTAGATAAGATGAAAGTTGAAGACGCAAGAACTCTTGTAGATACAATATTATGTATACTATGCAGTAAGGAATTAGATGAGGAACTTTCTATAATAAAGCTATGGGAGTGTTCAGATAGTAGATTAAATTTATTAGTAGATAAAGGTGTGATAACTGAAAAATCTGTATTAAGAAAAGAAAAATCAGCAATAATTTTTAATAAAGATAGAACTTTATTTATAAATATAAATGAAGAGGATCATATTAGAATACAATTTACTATGAAAGAATTAAACTTAGAAAAGGCTTATAAATATGTGAATTTAATTGATGATTATATAGAAGAAGATTTAGCATATTCATTTAGTGAGCCTTTTGGGTATTTAACTTCATCAATTTCAAATGTTGGAACAGGGCTAAAAGCGACTGTTATTATGCATTTACCAGTTATGTCTTTAAGTGAAGAAATTTCAAATACTATTGAAAAGTTAAAAAATAGGGGTACAATTGTAGAAAGTTTATGTAAAGAAGACAAATATAGAGGAAATATATATAAGATATCAAATCAAATTACATTAGGATTTACTGAAATAGAGATTATAAATAATCTTGAAGATTTAGTAATACAAGTTGCAAATGAAGAAAATGAAGCTAGAGAATCTTTTTATAAGAAGTACAAATATGAGTTGGAAGATAGAGTATTTAGATCATATGGAATTTTAAAAAATGCAAAACTTTTAAAAGAAAAAGAGGCATTTGATTTGTTGTCATATGTAAGATTAGGTTCAGAAATCTCTTTATTGGATTTAAATATGCGAGAATTGGATATGATTTTAAGAGAGACAAAAAATTCAATAATACAAAATAATTATGAAAAGCAACTTAGTAACACTGAATTAGATTTGGTGAGAGCAAACATTGTAAAACAAGTATTATAATTAAAGATTAGGAGGGGATGCTATGCCACATGGGAAATTTACTGAAAGAGCTCAATTAGTAATTATAGAGGCACAAAAGGAATCTCAAAAATTTAAGCATGGTTATATTGGGACAGAACATATTCTATTAGGAATTCTTGCAGAAGGTGGAGAAGCAAAGGAAGTCTTAAGCAAAAGAGGAGTAGAAATAGAAGAAGTAAAAGACTTAATAGAAGATTATTTGGGATATGGCGAAGTGTTAATGCCACAGGGAGAATTATTATTAACGCCTAGAACTAAGAGATTATTTGATGAGAGCTTTGTTGAAGCTAAAAATTTAAATCATAAGTATGTAAGTCCTGAACATTTATTATTAGCTTTAGTTAAAGAAGATGAAGGTGTGGCTTATACAATATTAAATAAAATAGGTTTAGATTTTAAAGCAGTAAAGAAAGATTTAATTGGAATATTATCTGGAAGAGATGAAGATCAGATAGTTGATGTAGAAAGTAGTGGGCAAGACAAGAAGAAAGATACTCCTTTATTAAATCAGTATAGTAGAGATTTAACTAAGTATGCGGAAGATGGAAATCTTGATCCTGTAATAGGACGAGATATAGAAAACCAAAGAGTATTAGAAATACTTTGTAGAAGAATTAAGAATAATCCATGTCTTATAGGAGAACCTGGTGTTGGGAAAACTGCAGTAGTAGAAGGATTGGCACAAAGAATAGTTGACGGAAATATTCCAGAAATGCTTAGAAATAAAAGACTTTTAAGTTTAGATTTGAGTGGAATGATTGCAGGAGCTAAATATAGAGGTGAATTTGAAGATAGGTTAAAAAAAGTTATGGAGGAGATTAGAAACAATAAAAATATAATAGTTTTTATTGATGAAATTCATACCATAATAGGGGCTGGTGGTGCTGAAGGAGCTATTGATGCATCCAATATATTAAAACCAGCATTATCAAGAGGTGAAATACAATGTATAGGAGCTACTACTATAGATGAGTATAGAAAATATATTGAAAAGGATTCGGCTTTAGAAAGAAGATTTCAGCCAATAATGGTAGGAGAACCTAATAAAGAAGAAACATTAGAGATATTAAAAGGCCTTAGAGATAAATATGAAGCACATCATAGAGTGAAAATATCTGATGAAGCTTTAGAGGCAGCAGTGGAACTATCAGACAAGTATATAACAGATAGATTTATGCCTGATAAGGCTATAGATTTAATGGATGAAGCGGCAGCAAAGATACGTATTGAAAATTTAGTAGCGCCTCCTGATTTGAAGGAAATTGAATTGAATATAGATGATTTAGAAAAGGAAAAAGAAGAAGCTATAAGAATTCAAGATTTTGAAAAAGCAGCACAATTAAGAGATGATGAGAAAGAATTAAAAGAAAAGTTAGAGGATTTAAAGAGAGATTGGAGCACTCAAAGTTCTGTTCAAGTTTTAACAGTAACTAGAGAAAATATTGCAACAGTTGTATCTACATGGACTAAAATACCAGTTGAAAAATTGACTGAACGAGAGAGTGACAAGTTATTAAATCTTGAACAAATACTTCACAAAAGAGTTATTGGACAGGATGAGGCTGTTAAAGCAGTTGCACAAGCAGTAAGAAGAGCGAGAGTAGGACTAAGAGATGAAAAGAGACCGATAGGAAGTTTTATATTTTTGGGACCTACAGGTGTTGGAAAAACTGAATTATGTAAGGCGTTAGCAGAAGCTATGTTTGCAGATGAGAATAATATAATAAGAATTGATATGTCAGAATATATGGAGAAACATTCGGTATCAAGACTTATAGGTGCACCTCCAGGATATGTTGGATATGATGAAGGAGGACAACTAACTGAAGCTGTAAGAAGAAAACCTTATTCAGTTGTTCTATTAGATGAAATAGAGAAAGCTCATCCTGATATTTTCAATATATTACTTCAAATAATGGAAGTTGGAAGATTAACTGATGGAAAAGGAAAAGTAGTAAATTTTAAAAATACCATTATTATAATGACTTCTAATGTAGGAGCCCATTCAATAAAAAAACAAAAAACAGTAGGCTTTTCAGTTGATGTTAATAACAATAGTGAGTATGAAAAAATGAAAGAAAATATTATGGGAGAATTAAAAAAGAACTTTAAACCAGAGTTTTTAAATAGAATTGATGAAACTATAGTATTCCATAAGCTTACTGAAGATGATATGTTAAGAATAGTTGATCTTATGCTTAAATCAATGGCAGGAAGACTTAAAGGAAATAATATTGATTTAGAGTTTAAATCAAGTTGTAAAAAATTCTTGTTAGATAAGGGAATTGACTTGAATTATGGAGCAAGACCTTTAAGAAGAGTTATAGTTAAGGAAGTTGAAGATAGATTAAGTGAAGAGATTTTAAAAGGTAATGTTAGTATTGGTGATAAGTTAGAGGTATCTGTAGGAGATAATAAACTTGTATTTAAAGGAGTTACTGAGGAAGAAAAAGTTTTATAGAGTTATTTAGACTGTTAGCATATTAATAAACTAACAGTCTTTTTTTATATAAAGGAGATAAATAATGGTTGATAAAGAAGTTAAGAATTTAGATTTAGTTATATTAGGTGCAGGACCGGCAGGACTTACAGCGGCAATATATGCGTCTAGAGCTAAGTTAAATATGATTGTATTAGAAAATGCGGTTATAGGTGGTCAGGTTAGGAATAGTTATGTTATTGAAAATTATCCGGGATTTAGTAGAGTGGAAGGTAAGGTTTTGGCAGATAAGATACAAGAACAGGCTAAGAATTGTGGAGCGGTAATAGACGAATTTGATCCTATTGTAAGCGTGAATTTTTCAAAGGATGCAAAGATTATTGAAACTGAGAGTTATATTTATAAAACAAAAACTGTTATTTTAGCAACTGGAGCAACTCCTAAGAAATTACCTATAGATACAGAGAAAAAGTTTTTTGGAAAGGGAATACATTATTGTGCAGTTTGTGATGGTGCAATGTATTCGGGTAAAATTGTAAGTGTTGTTGGTGGTGGTAATGCTGCTCTTGAAGAGGCCGTATTTTTATCTAGATTTGCAAAGAAAGTTTATGTTATAAGAAGATATGACTATTTTAGAGGTGAAAAATCAGTGCTGGAAGAGGCTGATAATAATGAAAAAATTGAAATTCTTTATAATAAAGATCTGATTGCAGTAGCAGGAAATGAATTTGTAGAAAAAATTATTATAAAAGATACTCTAACAGGTGAAGAGAAAGAAATGCAAATGAATGCAGTATTTGTATATATAGGGACTGAGCCTAAGACATCAGAATTTAGACAATATATTAATTTGAATGAATCAGGATATATTGTAACTAATGAAGTTATGGAAACTAATGTGCCTGGAGTTTTTGCAGTAGGAGATGTAAGAGATAAAAAGTATAGGCAAATCACAACAGCAGTTTCAGATGCAACAATAGCGGCATTAGAAGCTGAAAAATATATAAATAAAATTAGAATTTAAGGTAGCAGAAATAATGGCTAAAGCAAAACTCTTTAGCCATTATTTTTTGCTATTTAGTTAATGCTGTATCTATAGCAGGCTTATCAAAACCTACAATTACAGTACCGTTTATATCAAGAACAGGAACACCCATTTGTTTTGATTTTTCTAACATTTCTTCTCTTGCTATAATATCTTCTGCAACATTAAGTTCCTCAAATGCAATATTTCTTGAATTCAAATAGTTTTTAGCTTTTATGCACCAAGGACAAGCATCTGTTGTATATACTTTTACCATTTATTTACCTCCATGTGGCTTTATACTGCTTGGAATAAAATATAATATTTCAAAAAGATTTTCAATATATAATATGTAAAAAGTTGTTATTTGATAATGTTATCGTTACTTAAATTTGAATTTAGTATAAGATTAGAATATTCATTTGGATCAGGATTATAAGAATTATTGATGGAATATTCAACATCATCCTTTAAAATATTTCTACCAGTAATATTTAAATTAGATATTATTTCTTTATTTAGCATAAAAAATTCATCTCCTAGTTACATTTTTCATTAGTTTGTGAATATTTAGAGGTTTTTATGCTATATAAATAAAATATGAAAATGTAATAAGTTAAAACAAATAAATTTACATAATTACTATTAATAATTTTCATATGTATGATATTATTATAAGTAAAGTATTAATAGTTTTATTCATATATAGAGATGAGGAATGAAATAAATGGCAAAGATTAAATCTATTTATACATGTCAGCAATGCGGTTATGAATCACCAAGATGGTTAGGAAAATGTCCTTCATGTGGTGAATGGAATTCTTTTGTTGAGGAAGTAAAAGATAATGCTTCTAGCTTAAAAACTAAAGCAATAAAGAGAATTCTTACAGAAAATATGCCAAAGAGCATAAACAATATTAATTCTGGAGAAAAAGAAAGATATAAAACAAATTTAAAAGAATTAGATAGAGTTTTAGGTGGTGGTCTTGTACGAGGATCATTAACTTTAATTTCAGGAGATCCTGGTATAGGAAAATCTACATTATTGTTGCAAACAGCAAATAATATAGCAAAAACTTATGGAAAAGTTTTATATGTATCAGGAGAAGAATCAGAAGAACAGATAAAGATAAGAGGAGATAGGCTAGGTGTAAATGCTGATAATTTATATATAGTTTCAGAAACTAATTTAGATACTATAGAAGCTTATATTGATGAAATTAATCCTGTATTTGTAATAATAGACTCTATTCAAACTATATATAAAGAAGGAGTTACTTCAGCACCAGGAAGTGTCTCACAGGTGAAAGAATGTTCAAATCAAATAATGAGAATTGGAAAAGGGAAAAATATACCACTATTTATAGTGGCGCATGTAACAAAACAGGGTGAATTAGCAGGAACAAGAGTTTTAGAACATATGGTAGATACTGTTTTATATTTTGAAGGAGAAAGAACAGAAGAATTTAGGATTTTAAGAACTATGAAGAATCGTTTTGGGACTACTAGTGAGATTGGAGTATTTGAAATGAGAGAAGAAGGGCTTGTAGAAATATATGACCCCTCAAGAATGTTCTTAGAAGATACGACATTTAATCAGGAGGGGTCTGTAGTTATTGGTATAATGGAGGGAACAAGACCAATACTTGTAGAAGTTCAGGCTTTAGTAACGCAAACTAATGCACCAATGCCAAGGAGAACTACAGTAGGACTTGATTATCAAAGATTAAGTCTTATCCTTGCAGTATTAGAAAAAAAATTACGAATACCTTTTTATAATCAAGATGTTTATATAAATGTTGTTGGAGGTTTGAATATTGATGGAACAATAGCTGATTTAGGGGTGGCGTTAGCACTTTTATCAAGTGTGAAAAATAAAGGTATATCTTTACCTAAAGTTATGGTTATAGGAGAAGTTGGACTTACAGGTGAAATAAGACCAGTTGCTGCAGCAGATAGACTAGTAAATGAAGCAGAAAAAATGGGATTTGAGTATGTAATTATGCCTTATAGAAATAAGGATAAGGTTAAGAATTCAAAGATTAACATAATTTCGGTGAATAATTTAAAAGAAATTTTGAGAAAGGTATTTTAGAGGGTGAGGTGAGGATATGAGGTTGGAAAAAGATGTTGAAAAACAAAAAATATTAAAACTTATGTGTCCTGGAACTGCGTTGAGAGAAGGATTGCAGAACATATTAAGAGCAAAGACTGGAGGATTAATTGTTCTTAGTGATAGTGAAGAAGTAATGAAAATTGCTGATGGTGGATTTTTAATAAATGCAGATTATTCAGCAGCTTATGTATATGAATTAGCAAAGATGGATGGGGCTATTATTTTAAGTAAAGATTTAAAGAAAATAATATCAGCTAATATACAGTTAGTGCCTGATTCATCTATACCTACTTTTGAAACAGGGACAAGACACAGAACAGCACAAAGAGTAGCAAGACAGACAGGAGATATAGTAGTAGCAATTTCTCAAAGAAGAAATATAATTACTGTATATAAAGGTGATATAAAATACGTATTAAGGGATAGTAGTACAATTTTAGAAAAAGCAAATCAAGCTATTCAGACATTAGAGAAGTATGTTGCTGTTTTAGACAGAGTAATAAATAATTTGAATTTATTAGAGTTTCAAGATTTAACAACTTTATTTGATGTGGCAACAGCTATACAAAGAACAGAAATGGTAATGAGAATAGTTGAAGAAGTAGAAATGTACATAATAGAACTTGGAAATGAAGGAAGATTAATTTCTATGCAATTAAATGAACTTACAAAGAATATTGAGCGTGATGGAATGTTGCTAATAAGAGATTATATTTCAGATGATGTAGAGCTTGCAGAAGCATATAAAGGGATTCAAAAGCTATCTCAGACTGAATTACTTGATTTAGAAGCAATAAGTAAACAATTAGGATATTCAGGAGAGCCTTTAGGAGAAACATTAATATCGCCTAAAGGATATAGAGTTCTAAGCAAAGTGCCAAGGATACCATCAAATGTAATAGAGAACTTAATTAAGAGTTTTAAAGATTTAACAAGTGTTATAGATGCAGAAATTGAGGATCTTGATAAGGTTGAGGGAATAGGTGAAGCTAGAGCTAGAGCAATTAGAACTGGATTAAAAAGGATGAATGAACAAGTTTATTTAAATAATCAATTATAAAAAAATAAGCTAATATTCAAAATGAAATTGAGTATTAGCTTATTTTTTTAGTATATTAATTAATTATCTAAAAGTAAATTTACCTAATGTGTTAATTTTTTCTGTTTCTTTAAGAAGTATATCATACAAATTTATTCCTAGGTCATTACATAACGCTGTTAAATAAAAAATGTTATTTCCAATTTCGCCTTCAATTATTTCACGACAATTATCACATAGTTCGCCTGTAATATGTGTATTTAGATGATCACTTATGTTTTCAAGAGAGTCTTCTTGGGTTATATTTTGTTTTGATGCATTAATTTTTATACAACCACAATTAGTAACGGATTTTGCAATTGCTCTGTTTACTCTTGAGTTAGACTCTGAATACTTTGTGATTAAATCTAATATACTTCTATGCCTCAAAAGTGAATCGTTTACGGAATTTTGAAATTGATCAAAAATAATATCTTTCATACTTATCAACTCCTTTACCTACTAAAAGGTGTGATGTTAATTACATTATAGTTATATAAACAATGAATTGTCAATAAAAGGTAGAAAACTTAATGATTTACTATATACATAATAACAAAATAAAAAAATTTTCATAGGGGGTAATAATTAAATAAAAATTAAATTTGGCAACTTATTTATGCTAGAATTATTAGCAGTGTGTTATAATTAAAATAATGTATTGAGGATTTATTATTGAAAATTTGTCGATAATTAAATAAGGAGGTGAATATATGTTAAAGAAAATAGCTAGAGGTGTTTTAACGGTAGTTGGAATGGCTATTGGATATGTGATTGGAGAATCTATACTTAAGATTTCAGCAATTCAAGAATTAGGTATTTTTATAGGATCATACAAAACGTTATTATTAATGATTTTTACATCTTTATTATTTGGAATTATATTCTTTTTATTATCTCCTGCTATTTATTCAGCAGTTTCTGAATTAATAGAGTATACGGAAAAAAACATTCAGAAATTATCGGTAGGAGAATTAGCATATGGAGCAGCAGGTGCATTTGTAGCACTTATTATAACAAGTTTATTATCAAGGCCTTTATTAGATATTCATAAAGTATTTGGACCTATTATAGTTATATTTTTAAATTTGATAGCAGCAATAATAGGAACGGATATAATGATTAAAAAGAAGAATGATATAACCACTATTCTTTTAAATTTGAAAAAGAATGGAATAACAAAAGAAAAGAAAATTAAGCCGACATCAAAATCCGTTCCAAAAGTATTAGATACTTCTGTAATAATAGACGGTAGAATTTTTGATATATGTCAGACTGGATTTATAGAAGGACCTTTAGTGATTCCTAATTTTGTTTTAGATGAACTAAGACATATTTCAGATTCAGCAGATGGATTGAAAAGAACACGAGGAAGAAGAGGTTTAGATATACTTAATAAGATTCAAAAAGAGTTAAGTATAGAAACTCAAATATGGGAAGGTGACTTTCCCAAAATAGAAGAAGTAGATAGTAAGCTTTTAAAACTTGCACAAGTTTTGAAAGGAAAAGTTATAACAAATGATTATAATTTGAATAAAGTAGCGGAAGTTCAAGGAGTACCAGTGTTAAATATAAATGAATTATCTAATGCTATAAAACCTGTTGTTATTCCTGGAGAAGAAATGAAGGTTGAAGTTGTAAAAGACGGTAAAGAGTCAAGTCAGGGTGTAGCGTATTTAGATGATGGTACTATGATTGTAATTGAAAATGGTAAGAAATTAATAGGAGAACAGGTAGATGTTTTGGTTACATCTGTGCTTCAAACTTCAGCAGGAAGAATGATATTTGCGAAACCTAAAGAAAACTAAACTTATAAGGAGAGTAGAATGGTTACAGCAATAATTTTAGCTGGTGGTAGAGGTAAAAGAATGGGACAAAAGATTAGTAAGCAATATATACTTGTTAATGAAAAACCCGTCCTTTACTACACAATAAAAAGATTTTTAGAATGTGAAAATATAGATAATATAGTTTTAGTACTTCCTAGTGATGAAATAAGCTATTGTAAAAAAGAAGTGCTAGACAAGTATTCATTGAAAGTTGATAAAATAGTTGAAGGTGGAAAAGAAAGGCAAGATTCTGTATATAATGCATTAAATTCATTAGAGAATACAGATATTGTTTTAATACATGATGGAGCAAGACCTTTTGTTTCAAAAGAAATAATTACGAAAGGGATATCAAAAGCTTTAAAATATGGAGCAGCAGCTCCTGGAGTGATGCCTAAAGATACTATAAAGATTAAAGATGAATGTTCATTGTCAAGAGAAACATTAAATAGAAATGAACTTGTAGCAGTTCAGACGCCTCAAGTATTTAAATATGAATTAATAAAAAAGTGTCATGAAAAAGTGAGAGAACAAAATAAAATAGTTACTGACGATACTATGGTAGTAGAGGCTTATGGGCATAAAGTGTTTTTATATGATGGTGAATATACTAATATAAAAATAACTACTCCAGAGGATTTGGTAATTGCAGAATATTTGGCAAAGTGATATTGTAATGTTGACATTAATTTACCAAGAAGGTATAATGTAATAAAATTTTATGAGTTTAAGTTATGATGAAGAATAGTAAAAGTCGCTTATTCAGAGAGATAGTCCTAGGCTGAAAGATTATCAACTAGACTTTGAACCAGCTTTTGAACTATAGGTAAAAACTATCGGTTTAACACCGTTATCATTATTGGAGAACAAATTTAGGTGGTACCGCGAGTCAAAATCGCCCTAATGATATATTAGGGCGATTTTTTTAATGTCTAGGAAAATATAAAATTTATTTGTAAGAGAGGATGTTTATAATATGAGAATGTCAAAAATGTTAATGTTGACTTTAAGAGAAGTTCCAGCAGAAGCAGAAATACAAAGTCATAAGTTAATGCTTAGATCTGGTATGATGAGAAAGATGGCTTCAGGGGTTTATAATTATATGCCTCTAGGTTTAAAAGTTTTGAAAAATATAGAAGATATTATTAGAGAAGAAATGAATGCAGCAGGAGCACAAGAATTCTTAGCATCAGCTATGATTCCAGCAGAATTATGGCAACAATCAGGAAGATGGGATGCTTATGGAGCTGAGATGTTCAGAGTGAAAGATAGAAATAGTAGAGATTTCTGTTTAGGTCCAACTCATGAAGAAGTATTTACTGATATAGCAAGAAGTGAAATCAAATCTTATAAACAACTTCCAGTAAACCTTTATCAAATACAAACTAAGTATAGAGATGAAAGAAGACCTAGATTTGGTGTTATGAGAAGTAGAGAATTTGTAATGAAAGATGCTTATAGTTTTGATAAGGATCAAGAAGGATTAGATAAATCATTTAATGATATGCATGATGCATATGTAAAAATATTCAATAGATGTGGATTAGATGCAAAGTGTGTTGAAGCAGATTCAGGAGCAATTGGAGGATCTAATTCAGCTGAATTTATGGTTAAGTCAGAAGTTGGAGAAGATGATGTTGTATTCTGTAATCATTGTGATTATGCTGCTAATATAGAAAAAGCAGAATGTACAGCAGAAGAAGCAGAAAAAGAAGAATTAAAAGAATTACATAAAGTAGAAACTCCAAATGCAAGAACTATTGAAGATTTAGTTAAATTCTTTAATACTACAGAAAAGAAATTTGCAAAAACATTATTATTTAATGTTGATGGTAAAATTATAGCTGTAATGGTAAGAGGAGATAGAGAAGTTAATGAAGTTAAGGTTTCTAATGCAATTGGTGAAGTAATTAACTTTGAGATGGCTACACCAGAAGAAGTATATAATGCAACATCAGCTAAGGTTGGATTTGCAGGACCAATAGGAATAAAAGTTGATAAGTTATTTGTAGATGAAGAAGTAACAAAAATGTATAATTTTATAGTAGGAGCTAATGAAACAAACTATCATTATGAAAATGTAAATTACGGAAGAGATTTCGAAGGTGTAGTTGGAGATTTTAGAAATGTAACACCAGGTGAAAAATGCCCATGTTGTGGTGGTGAGATAACTATTGCAAAAGGTACAGAAGTAGGACATATATTTAAGTTAGGAACTAAGTATTCAGAATCAATGAATGCTAAGTTTATTGATGAAAATGGAAAAGAAAAGCCATTTATTATGGGATGTTATGGAATTGGTGTTACAAGAACAATGGCATCAGTTATAGAACAACACAATGATGAAAATGGTATAATATGGCCATTAGAAGTTGCTCCATACCATGTCTCAGTTATTCCAGTTAACGTAAAAAATGAGGAACAAGTTAAAGCAGCAGAAAAGTTATATGCCTCACTACAAGAAATGGGAGTAGAAGTATTATTAGACGATAGAAACGAAAGAGCAGGAGTTAAATTTAAAGATTCTGAAATTATGGGGATTCCAATGAGAGTTACAGTAGGAAAACTTATAAGTGATGGAAATGTAGAGTTTAAGTTAAGAACTGGTGAAGAAAATGAAGTTATTAGCATAGAAGAAGTATGTGCTAGAGTTAAGGCAGAATTTGAAAATAACAACCTAAAATTAAAATAATTTAGGAGGCTTGATTAATGAGATTATATAATACTCTAAGTAGAAAAAAGGAAGAATTTAAACCTATTACACCAGGCAAAGTTAAAATGTATGTGTGTGGTCCAACTGTGTATAATTATTTTCATATAGGAAATGGTAGAACTTTTATAGTTTTTGATACTATAAGAAGATACTTGGAATACAGAGGATATGATGTTGAATTTGTTCAAAACTTTACTGATATAGATGACAAAATGATTAAAAAAGCTAATGAAGAGAATACTACAGTTAAAGAAGTTGGAGACAGATTTATTGCAGAGTACTATAAGGATGCAGATCAATTGAATATTGAAAGAGCAACAACTAATCCAAGAGCAACTGAATATATTCAAGATATAATTGATTTTGTAAGTGAACTTATAGAAAAAGGATATGCTTATGAAGTAGATGGAGATGTATATTTTAGTACTAAAAAATTTGCTGATTACGGAAAATTATCAGGACAAAATATTGAAGATCTTCAAGCTGGTGCAAGAATAAGTGTTGACGAACGTAAAAAAGATCCTATGGATTTTGCAGTATGGAAAGCAGAAAAGCCAGGAGAACCTTCTTGGGATTGTCCTTGGGGAAAAGGAAGACCAGGATGGCACATAGAATGTTCATGTATGGCAAGAAAAATATTAGGAGAAACTATTGATATTCATGCGGGCGGTATGGACTTAGCTTTTCCTCATCACGAAAATGAAATTGCTCAAAGTGAAGCTTTGACAGGAAAACCATTTGCAAATTATTGGTTACATTCAGCATATATAAATGTTAATAATCAAAAAATGTCAAAGTCATTAAATAATTTCTTTACAGCAAGAGAGATTTTAGAAGAGTATGATGCAGATGTAATAAGATTTTTTATGCTTTCGGCTCATTATAGAATTCAAATAAATTTTAGTAAAGATTTATTAGATTCAGCAAAAGCATCAGTTGAAAGATTATATAATGCAATAGGAAATCTTGAAAATTTATTAGATGAAGTATCAGTTGAAAAAATGACAGAAGAAGAAGTTGAATACCTTGCATCACTAGACAAATATAGAAAAAAATATATTGAAAAGATGGATGATGATTTTAATACAGCAGATGCAATAACTGTATTATTCGAATTATCAAAAGATTTAAATACAAATATTTCAATAGATTCTTCAAAGGAATTGGTTACTAAATCATTAGAATTAATGAGAGAGTTAGGAAAACCTCTAGGAATGTTACAAAAGACAACAAAAGGAAGCTTGGAAGATGAAGTTGAAGCTTTAATAGAGCAGAGACAACAAGCAAGAAAGAATAGAGATTTTGCTTTAGCTGATAAAATTAGAGATGATTTGAAAGCTAGAGGAATAATTTTAGAAGATACACCACAAGGTGTTAGATGGAAAAAGATTTGAGATTAAATTAATTTGAAGGCTGCACTTTGGTGCGGCCTTTATTTAAAAAAAGGAGAAAGAAATGCTTAATGATTTAAGAATTAGAGAATTTACTAAGGAAGAGGCGAAACAGCTTAATCCATTACAGTTGGCATTAATAGGAGATGCAGTTTATGAAATATATATTAGAAACTATATTTTATCTAAAAATATAGATTTGTCAGCTCATAAAATACATGTTAATGCAATTAAATTTGTAAAAGCAAAGAGCCAAGCGTTAATAATGCATGAAATAGAATCTGAATTGATTGAAGAAGAGGAATATATATATAAAAGAGGAAGAAATGCCAAATCTGCTACAGTACCTAAAAATGCAGATGTAAGAGATTATAGGATGGCTACAGGATTTGAAGCGTTAGTTGGATATTTGTACTTGATTGGAGAAAATGAAAGATTAGAGTTTATCTTTGAAAAAAGTATTGATATAATTAGTTAATGTTCTAAGGAGGTATTTACTTATGAAAAACAATGTTAATGAGGATAGAGAAGATTTAATTATTGGTAGAAATGCTGCTATGGAAGCAGTAAAAGGAAATAGAACAATAGAAGCTATATATATATCTAAGGGTCAAGTAGAGGGATCAATAAATTCAATAATAAGAATAGCAAAAGAAAAAAAACTTGTAATTAAAGAAGTAGATAGAAAAAAATTAGATATAATGAGTGGTGGAGCAGTACATCAAGGTATTATTATAAGAATAACACCTTATAAATATTCAGAAGTAAGTGATATTTTAAATTATGCAAAAGAAAAAGGTGAAGATCCGTTTATAGTTGTTTTGGATGAATTAGAAGATCCACATAATCTAGGTTCTATAGTAAGAACTGCTGAATTGTGTGGAGTTCATGGAATAATTATACCTAAAAGAAGAAATGTGGGGATAACTAGTACTGTTTACAAATCCTCTGCGGGGGCAATAGAACATATGAAAGTAGCTAAAGTTACAAATATAAATAAAACTTTAGATGAACTAAAAAAAGATGGTATATGGGTGTATGGTGCAGATATTCAAGGGACAGAATATAGTTACGAAGTTGATTTTTCAGGACCTTGCGCTTTGATAATTGGTAGCGAAGGACGAGGAATTTCCAAATTGACGCTTAAAAAATGTGATAAACTTATAAAAATACCAATGGTTGGAAAGATTAACTCTTTAAATGCATCTGTTGCTGGTGGTATAATGATGTATGAAGTACTAAAAGGAAGACTTAAGTAGTTTAAAAGGGGGGCTTCATGAAAATAATATTTATAGATGGATATAATGTTTTAAATAGTTGGCCTAGTTTAAAAGGAGACAAAAACGATAGTTTTGATGGAAGAAGATTAAAGTTAGTTAATATACTTCATAATTACGGTTCTTATCATGATTGTAAAGTTATTTTGGTTTTTGACGGATATAAAGTGTCTGGTAATATAGAAAACAAAGAAGAAGTAAATAAAAATCTATCTATAATATTTACAAAGGATGGAGAAACCGCTGATAGTTATATTGAAAAAGAAGTTGATAATATAGGAAGAAGATATGAAGTTTATGTTGTAACTTCTGATTGGCTTGAACAGCAGACTATATTTCAAAGAGGTGCTGTTAGAATGTCGTCCTTAGAATTCTATAATGAAGTAATGAAGACGGAACATAATATAAGAAAGAAAAATTCAAAAAGTAGGATTTCAAATAAAAATCATTTGCAAGATAATATAGATGAAAATGTTCGTGCTGTATTAGAGCAGATTAGAAGAAGTAAGTGAATGATTTGACTTGAAATATTTTGTTACAGTATAATTTATTTGTAAAATCATAGTTCGGAGGGGGAAATTTGTACGATAAGAGATATTCAATGAGTTGTTACTCAGAATTTGAAGAAAAATTAGATGAAGAAGTTGTATTAGAAGCAAAAGATGGTAATGCTAGAGCTCAAGAATATCTTATAACTAAGTATGAGAATTTTGTTAAAGCAAAGGCTAAATCGTATTTCTTAATAGGAGCAGATAAAGAAGATATATACCAAGAAGGAATGATTGGATTATACAAAGCTATAAGAGATTTTAAGCCAGATAAATTAACAACATTTAAAGCTTTTGCAGAACTATGTGTAAGGAGACAGATAATAACAGCAATTAAAACTGCTACAAGACAAAAACATATTCCTTTAAATACATATGTGTCTCTTGATAAGCCGATATATGAAGAAGAGTCTGATAGAACATTATTAGATATTTTATCAGGACTGAAAATAACAGATCCAGAAGAATTGGTTATAAGTCAGGAACAGATGAAACATATAGAGAAGGAAATAGAGAAGTCGCTATCTAGTTTAGAAATGGAAGTTCTTACATCTTATTTGGATGGAAAATCTTATCAAGAAATAGCGTGTGATTTAGATAGACATGCAAAATCGATAGATAATGCATTGCAAAGGGTTAAAAGAAAGCTAGAGAAGTGTCTTAATTTAAATGGAAAATAATTCGTTTGGCAATTATACCAATAAAATAAACGTGTTTTTATTTTGAAATCAATGCTTAAATTGGTAGAAATTTAGCAAAGCTACTTTTTTATTGACAAATAAAATGATTGATAGTAAACTTTATAATTGGTATATTGAAAAAATAGTCGATATGCGAGTGCTCACGTAGCTCAGTAGGCAGAGCGTCGCCTTGGTAAGGCGGAGGTCGTCGGTTCAATCCCGATCGTGAGCTCCAGGAAAAATAAAAAACGCTAGGCAAAGTTTATTTAAGAATAGCGAGGAGGAATTTATAATGGCAAAGGAAAAATTCGAAAGAACTAAACCCCATGTAAACATTGGAACAATTGGTCACGTTGACCACGGTAAGACAACACTTACAGCAGCTATTACAACAGTATTAGCAAAGAGAGGATATGCTGAAGCATTTGATTATGCATCAATTGATAAGGCACCAGAAGAAAAAGAAAGAGGAATCACAATTAACACTGCACACGTTGAATATGAAACAGATAATAGACACTATGCACACGTTGACTGTCCAGGACATGCTGACTACGTTAAGAACATGATTACAGGAGCAGCACAAATGGATGGAGCTATCTTAGTATGTTCAGCAGCAGATGGTCCAATGCCTCAAACAAGAGAACATATACTACTAGCATCAAGAGTTGGTGTTGATTACATCGTAGTATTCT
>SVCK01000089.1 GCA_015058375.1 Clostridium sp. | reverse complement strand
CACCAAATGGTTCAATTTCAGTTGGATGGTTATGAGTTTCGTTCTTAAACATTAATAAGTAATCTTTTAGCCCCTCATTAGTTTCAACCTTAATGTTTATTGAACAAGCATTAATTTCATCTGAGATATCTAAATCATCTAAATATCCTTTCTTTCTCATTTCCTTCATAGCTATAACAGCTAAATCCATTAGATTTACATTTCTATCTGTATTTTCCCCATATACATAATCTCTAGCTTTAATGTAAGCTTCATAACTCTTTTTTATTGGTATTGTGAATTTATTTTCTTGAATGGTAACCTCTTTTATAGAAGTAGAGAATGTAGTGTGTCTACAGTGATCTGACCAGTATGTATCTATGACCTTTATTTCAGTTATGCTTGGGTCTCTCTTTTCATCATTTTTGAAGTAATCTCTAATCATTATTAAATCTTCAATGCTCATTGCTAAGCCTTGTTCTTTAATAAATTCTTGTAACAAATCAACACTTTTATTTGTAAAACCAGCTAAGATTTGAACATCTTGAGGTGATGTCGTTGGAGAACTTAATTCTCTATTGTTAATATCAACTTCCTTTGAATCTACAGGATTGATATAATAACTTTTTATTTTACTAACTTCTTCTTGAGATAATTTTCCTTGAAGCACAACTATTTTTGAAGATTTAACATCTACTCTATCTTCTGTTGTTAATAGTTGGAAACATTGAGATGCTGAATCAGCTCTTTGATCATATTGACCAGGTAAGAATTCTACTCCAAAAGCAATATCATCTGAACTTAATGGAAATTCTTCTTCATAAATATTATCAACAGTTGGTTCTGAGAATATTGTATTTAAAGATTTCTTATAATATTCTTCACTAACTTCTCCTAATGTATATTTATTAATAAGTCTTACCCCTTCTAGATTTTCAGTTCCAAGATTCCTCTTAAAATCATTTAATAAACTCTTTGCTTCAACATCAAATCCCTTTTTCTTTTCGACGTAAATGCATCTGATATTTGACATTTAAATACCTCCAAACAACTACTAAAATGCGAATATTTATTTATATTTATTTTTAATTTTTCGTCCTTATATGTTAAGATTAACACCATAATTTCGCATTGTCAATATTAATGTTGATTTATTTATTATCATTCGGAATAATACGAATTTTGTAACTAACAAACTTTTAATTCATTCGTATCATTTGCAAACATCTTTACTATTTTATTAAACGCCTAGAACTTATATACAAAAAAATTTAGTTTTACCATCAATGTTTACGAACGATAAATTCGAATTCGCTACACTCCTATGCTTTATTAC
Organism: Clostridium sp.; assembly: GCA_015058375.1. Taxonomy (GTDB): domain Bacteria; phylum Bacillota; class Clostridia; order Clostridiales; family Clostridiaceae; genus Clostridium. Next base: position 11,307 of record SVCK01000089.1, on the reverse strand, counting down.
ACGCAAAAAAGGCCAATGACACAAAGTGCCATCAGCCAAATCCTACGTAACCTTTCGGTCTATATTATTATTATCATTATACAAAAACTTTATTCAAATACTTATAAATAAAGTCTTCCACCTATCCTCTTATCATAATGACTCCATTCACCTTTTTGAATGCCCTCTTCTATAATTTGTAATTTATTCATAGTTGCATCAATATAATCTGCATAATGAACAATATAACTTTCTTCACTTCTTGGAGCTATAGGAGAACCATATTCAAGTTTTCCATGATGCTGAACTACAATTCCTTTAATTCTTTCCTTAAACTCTTCAGAAAAAACTTCATAGTTCTCTCTAAAAGCTTTTTCAATCATTGTAATACCAATCACAATATGACCTTGCATGCTTCCCTTAAGAGTATAAGTAAATGGCCCTTCATAATTCATTTCATAGATTTTTCCTATATCATGCAATTTTGCTCCTAAAATAGCTATTTCTTTATACCTTGCATCATATTTATAAGCCATAATCTTAGTCAAATACATGACCCCTAAAGTATGTTCTGCCAATCCACCAATATAATTATGATGATTATACACTCCCCCAATAGCCTTCTTAAATTTCTCAATAAAATGCGAATCCTTAAAAAAATAATCATTCAAAATTTTTGCTTCATACGACTTAAATTCTTTATTAGAAATATCATCCATTTCTTTCATAATGTCTTCTATAGGTCTTTTACACACTGGTAAAAAATCTTCTATCTTATAATCACTTATAATTTCAATAGAATCAATTTTAAAAGGTTCATTGAAATTACCAGAAGCTAATATAACATTCCCAGGTTTAATAATTTTATCATCATTACTTAAAATGCATTTAATTTCTCTATCTTTATCTCTACAATATGCCCAAATAAGCCCATCATTCTTATCAACTATTTTATTAATCATAAGATAAACATGAACATTATCTCCTCGTATACAATCATTAAGTTTTCTTATCTTCATATTTAAATAACACCGCCTTATATGGCTATTATGTGTATTCTTTATAAAAAATAAAAGCAAGAAAATAATAATTCTATTCAATTCCAGTATTTAAATATTTCTATTTTTAAGTTGCTTTATAATGCTAATCTTAATTTTCAACGCTTCTTTATTGTTGCAATCTTGTTGCAAAATATTATTAACTATTCTCAATGCTTTACCATACTCTTTCATATCTTTATAACACAAAGCTTTATATAAATAAGGCATCAAATCAACCTCTGTTTTACCTGTAAAATCATTATAAAACTTACACGCTTGACTATAATATACGTTACTCTTTTTATCTTTTAACATTCTATAACTTAAAGCTCTATAATAATATGAAGATTGTGCTACATTTTTAGGCCCATTCACTCTTATATCTTCATCACATGTTTCTTTAAGCATATCATATTTTCTATCAAGAAGATGCTTATTATAAATTACCTGCTTAATTTTTCTAATATATTCTCTATCTTCTTTTATCTTTTCATTTTCAGCAAACAAAGTTTCCGCCTTTTTCAAAACTTTTTCTGCCAATTCATAATTTTGTTTAATACAATAAATTTTAATCTTCAAATGATAAACATCTGTCATCTACGGATATCTTTTATTTATGATTTCAAGTTCATATAATGCTTCATCATAATTTTCAGATAAGACTAATTCATAAATAGAATTTAACTTTTCACTAAATATATATTTTTCATCCAATAAAGAAGTAAATTTATTGATTTTTTCTTTTGTATTCATGAAATCCATTCCTTTCATGCATTTTTCTTTAATCCTTGTAAACATTATATAACAATAGCAACTAAATTTCCTTAACTTTTCATAGACAAATTAAGCATTCCATATTTTACAGATTTAGTTTATTATGATTGCTTATTTATTGACAGAAAAAATGCAATAAAAAAATTCCTACCATTTTTAAATTATGTTTAAATAATACAAAAATTCAAAAAAGCAAATTAACATTTTTCAAATTTCCATCTTTGATTTATCTGACCAGAATAAGTCCATTGACAAATATTAGCTCCATCATTCTTATTAAAATTAGAATCATCAAAAACCTTAGCTAAATCACTACATTTTGTATTAATTGTATATTCACCATTTATATTAGTAGACTTTATTTTAAACTGCTGAGCATCACCTGAATATCCATGATATATTTGAATATTAGCACCATCCTTATTTTCAGCGCCACTTACATCTATCATGAAATTACCCAAAGCACTTTTCAAAGTAACAAAACCATTAGATAAATTTTGCAAATACCATCTTTGGCCTTCAGAACCATTAGCACTTCTTAATTCAACATTTGCTCCAGCTTCTTTCTTATTACCTTGCACTTGAAGATACTTATTAGCATTAATATTTTTAATACAATACCATCCATCCTCTAATTTAACATCAGCTTGTGTAGTCTGTTTATTAACTGGCTCAAAAATCCACTGTTGATTTTGTCCTCCATTATAACTCCATTGACATACATTAGCACCATCATTTTTATTATTGTTAGAATCATCTAAAACCTTAGTTAAATTACTACATTTAGTTGAAATGACATAAGCTCCATTAGAACCTGACTTCAACATAAATTGTTGAGCATAACCTGCATGTGCATTATAAATTTCAATATTTGTTCCATCTTCATTTTTAGCAGCATTTACATCTAAATTATATTCACCTAAAGCACTAGTTAATGTAACATAGCCATTACCAACATTCTTTAAATACCACTTCTGACCTTCTTGTCCATTACCTGTTCTAAGTTCAACATTTGTACCTGACTGTCTTCTATCACCTTCAACACTTAAATACTTCTGCGCATTAACATTCTTTATATAATACCATCCATCTGGAAGCTTTGCCCCATTTTGATTTGTTTGTGAATTTGGTTTTACACCTGGTAAAGCAAGGTCTCCATAAATAACATCATTTAAAGAATTCCCATTAAATCCTGCACCTATCTCAAATAAGCGACCATTTTTAAGAGGAACTAAACATCTTGAATAGCTAGTTGGAATTGTACTATTTACTTCCTTCCATTGACCTATTCCATTATTTGAATTTATAAGAAGATTATTAGAACCCGAACTACTTAAAACTACAGTTCCATTCATATTACAGCAATAAGGACACGCTCCATTTGCAAACTTTGTTCCAGTACTTGTTACATTCCACTTTTCTGGATTAGATGATATTTGATAATAAGCTCCCCCTATACCTATTATTTCATATGTCATAATATAATTTCCATTATTCATTTTAGCTACAACTGGCATCCCTGGTCTTTGACCTGAATCTGAAAGAGCCACATCATCAACTACATTACTCCAATGAATACCATCTGTTGTTGTCTGGTGAACTATCTTCTGACTATGTCTTGGGTCTCTTTCATCTGAATAATAACAAATAAGCTTATGATTTACTTCAATTAAACAAGGTTCCCAAACAGGATCTGAACCTGGATTTGCTGACTTTCCTTCAGCTATTGTACTTACGTAAGTCCAGTTTCTCCCCCTATCATTGCTTTTATAAAGGTCAATTTCTATAAAAGAACGATTACTTGGAACTACTGCACCTGCACATAAAAGTGTTCCTTTAGGCATATTTCCTACTGATTCTGGAAGTTCATATAAATGAGGTTCCCACCTCATTCCAACTCCTTTATGTGTATCTTTTACTTCTCCAACCTTTGTCCAATTCATTCCATTATTTAAACTTTCATAAATAGGAAATACAGATACCCCTCTTGAATATTGTTCAAAAGTTGCATACATTCTTCCATCTTCAGTTTGAGCAGCTCTTGCATATAAACTTCCTGGTGCTGGCATACCATAAGATGGTTTAAACAAAGTAGTTGGTCCATATGCTTGAGCCACTGTTAATGGTAAAACTAGTATAACCATGCAAATTAGAATAAATATCTTACTTAACTTTTTCATCCTTACTTTCCCCTCTCTTTTTATTAATGTATAAAATTTCTTAAAAGATATTTTTCAAATTTAATTATACTATTCAATACACTTGTTTTTCTTAATTTTGAGACTGTATTTCACTATTTTACGATACACAGAACTTTTTAATCACAAAAGTACTACATACCCTTATCAAAAATCAACCCTTCAACAATAGTCCCTTCTTTCATAGAAAAAATTCTATCAGCAACTGCTTTTGCAAATTCCATATCATGAGTAATTATCAAATTAGATATTCCTTTTTTCCCAAGAGACTTAATAAGTTTTGCAACTTCTACTGTAAGTGTTGGATCTAAAGCTGAAGTTGGTTCATCAAAGCATATAACTTTAGGTTCCAAAGCCAAAGCCCTTCCTATAGCAACTCTCTGCTTCTGTCCTCCTGATAATTCAAAAGGATAACTACTTTCCTTATCTGATAAATTTAAATAATTTAAAATTTCACGTGCCCTATTTTCAGCCTCTTTCTTTGATTTTCCAATAACTCTCACAGGTGCTTCAATTATATTTTGTAAAACGCTCATATGTGGGAATAAGTTATAGTTTTGAAATACAAACCCTATATCTTTTCTAATACTCTTTAATTTATCTTTACTAGCTTTCTTTTCATTATTAAAAAATACCTTATTATTAATCTCAATAAAACCACTATCAGGCTTTTCCAAATCATTTATACATCTTAATAGCGTAGTTTTACCTCCACCTGATGGCCCTACAATAACTACTGTTTCACCTTTTTTAATTTCTAAATTTATTCCCTTTAATACTTCTATGCTTCCAAAATTCTTCTTTAAATCAACTATCTTTAACATAATATCCCCCTATTCATAATAGCTGTATTTCTTCTCAAGATTACTTAATATCTTAGTAACTACAGCTATAAGTATAAGATATACAATTCCTACAACAAGAAGAGGTATAAGTGAAGAATACTTATTAGATGCTGCTTTCCCAACCTTAAGAAGTTCATCTAAACCTACTACATAAACTAAAGAAGTATCCTTTACAAGATTAATTATTTCATTAGAAACTGGTGGCAATACTTTTTTTATAGTTTGAGGAAGTATAATTCTAAAAAAAGTGTCTTTAGAAGAAAGGCCTAAAACCTTTGCTCCTTCACATTGTCCTTTATCAATAGATAAAATTCCACCTCTGAAAATCTCAGCAAAATAAGCTGCATAATTAAGCACAAATGCTGTTATTGCTGCTGGAAGCCTATCTACTGATAGACCTATTACAGGAAGTCCAAAAAATATAAATATAATTTGAAGAAGAAGAGGAGTTCCTCTCATTATTAGAATATAAACTCCTGTTATCTTTTCTAAAATCATAATTTTAGATGTTCTTCCCAAAGCTACTACTATTCCTAATGGAATCGAAATTACAAGTGTTAATATAAAAACTAATAAGGTTTTTGTAAGCCCATCCAAAACCTGTGGCATTAATGAAATTATCATGTCCATATCACTATATCCCCCAATGTTTAAACTTTACTTAAGTGTTATATCTTTGCCAAACCATTTTTCTGATATTTCAGCTACTTTTCCTTCCTTCTCTGCTTCATCATATGCAGCATTTAAAGCATCTAATAATTGATTATCCTCTTTTCTAACACCTACAGCATATTCTTCTTCACCAAAATTTTCATCTAAAATATTGTATTTATCTTCACCTTTTATATTAATGTAATATCTTGATAGAACTTCATCAGCTACTACAGCATCACATCTTCCAACCTCTAAATCTCTTAAAGCCTGATCATTAGTTTCAAAAGTCACTAATTCTTTAAATAAATTTTTATAATCACCAATTGCATCAATTGCACTTGACTCACCCTGCACAGCAACTACTTTTCCATTTAAATTTTCTTTAGTTTTAATAATTGAATCTTTTAATGTTATAATTACTTGCCTACTCTTTAAATAACTTTTCGAAAAATTAACCTTTTCTTTTCGCTCATCAGTTACAGAATAACCATTCCAAATCATATCAATATTTCCGTTATTCAATTCAGATTCTTTCATTGTCCAATCTATAGGTTGAAGCTTAAGAGTTTTTCCCATTTTTTCTGCTACTGCCTTAGCTAATTCTATATCAAATCCTGAATATTCTCCATTATCATCTTTAAAGCCCATTGGTACAAAAGTATCATCAAATCCTAATATCAAAGTATCCTTTTCATTAGTATTCTTTATACATTTCTTACCAGAGCATGCTACCATTCCTATACTTAATGATGTTAATATGCTTATTGCTAAAATTCCTTTAATCAATCCTTTAATTTTCATTTTTGCTCCCCATTTCCATTAATTTTTCTTATTTAACACTTTAACACATTAAATCGATAAAAGCAAGTTTTTTTATCCTTTTATAAAACTTATATATCTAAAAACTAGTAATAATGAGGGTTTCCTCTTTCAAAAAAAATTATACTTTCCTAAAGATAAAATTTTTTTAAAAAGTGTATATTATTTAAAAAATATGGCAATACTCAAAATACAGTTGAAAAAACTGTTTTTTGCATAACAAGTTTTATACAAAATAAAATTCATTTTTCATGGCTCTTTAGAAACTATAAGTTCTAAAGGACTAAACTCCTATATTATAATAATGTGCTGGTTTTATTTATATTTTGCATTAAATGTCCCCTTATTAATATGTTGCTACTATAAATACCAGCACATGTGTTATGATTATTATTGCTAAAAAGGGGTTTTGTTAAAAATTTCCCCCAAATAAAAAACGCTGTAAGAGTTTAAGCTCTTATAGCGTTTTTTCATTCTCTTGTAATTTACAATTATTCAGAAAACTTACATATCCGAGAAAACCTATTAAAATTTAAATTCTATCTTAAAAATCCAGCTATAACCTGTTGTTCTGCTTCTTCTTCAGTAAGTCCTAAAGTCATAAGCTTGTTAAGCTGTTCTCCTGCGATTTTACCAATTGCTGCTTCATGAATTAAACTTGCATCTGTAGAATAAGCTGCTAGTGCTGGTGTTGCAACAACAACTGCTTTATCCATAATAATAGAATCACATTCAGTATGTCCTGTGCATGCATTTTTACCATTTAATCTACTTGTAAAATGCTGTGTACTAGTATTTTTTGCAACTGCATGACTTACAATATTACAACTTGAATCTTTTCCTTCAAGATCAGCTGTAAATTCTGATACTGCCTTTTGACATCCAGTAGTCATTATTCTTTCATGAACATTAAGACTTGCATTATCAGCTAAAGTAGCTTCAGTAGTACGAATAGTATCATCTACACCAGCTATTTGAATTGTGTCCATTTCCATAGAGGCACCTTCTTCTAAATGAACTACAGTAGTTGGGTTTAATACTCTCTTACCAGTTCCTTCTCCTTCACCATAATGTTTTTCTACATATTTAACTTTAGAATTCTTTCCTATAAAAAATGTATGAATACCATCATGTTGGCTGTCTCCATCACCACAATTATGAATTCCACATCCTGCAACAATAACTACATCACAATTTTCACCAATATGAAAATCATTATATACGTTATCCTTTATCCCACTTTCAGATAAAATGACAGGTATATGTAAACTTTCATTCTTAGTGTTTGCTTTAATATAAATATCAATTCCTGGTTTATCTGTCTTAGTTACAATATCTATATTAGCTGTAACATTACGACCAGCAGATTCACCATTAACTCTTATATTATAAGCACCTGTTGGAAGACCATCTAAATCAGCTATTTCATGTAAAAGATTTTTTTGAACTATATCTATCATGTTAATTATCCCCCATCTTATCAGTTAAAACTTTACAAAAAGCACTTTGAGTACTTCTTAAAATTTCAGGAAGTATCTCTTCTCTTCTAGCATATTTAGCTACTTTACCATTTTTTAAATAAACAATATTTTCTGCAATATTTAAAATTCTTTCTTGGTGACTAATAATTAAAATGCTTCCATTATTTTTTTCATACATCTTTTCAAAAACATGAATAAGTTTTTGAAAACTCCATAAATCAATTCCTGCTTCTGGTTCATCAAAAACACTAAGTTCAGTTCCTCTTGCCATAACCATAGCAATTTCAATTCTCTTAAGTTCTCCACCAGAAAGACTGTCATCAAGTTCTCTATTTACGTATTCCTTTGCACATAGCCCAACATCAGAAAGAATATCACAAATTTCTCTATAATCACTTTCTTTACCTGCTGCTATTTGCATAAGATCTCTAACTCTTAATCCCTTAAAGCGTACAGGTTGTTGAAATGCATAACTTATACCTTTTTTAGCTCTTTCAGTAATAGAAAGATTAGTTATATCTTCTCCATCAAATAAAATCTGTCCACTTGTAGGTTTTATAATACCAGCAATAATCTTAGCCAAAGTAGATTTACCACTTCCATTTGGTCCTGTAATAGCTGTAAATTTTCCATCTATCTTTAAATTAATATTGTCTAAAATTTTCTTATTATCGTCTTCAGCACAATAAGTAATATTTCTTAATTCAAGCACACTATCTCCTCCAGTAACTATCTTTCTTTTGATTTATTTTTATAAATTAACCCTTAATAACTATAAAACAACAATACTTTTATCATATCACCAAATATATATTTATTCAATATCTCATAAAATGTTTAAATTTTACTAAATTCATTAATATATTCTATGATTAAAATTATTTTTCTCCATAACTTTTTTCATATTTAACTTCAACATCTATATTTTTATGCAATTGTAAAAATTGTTTTAATACCAAATAACAGCTTGCACATGGCTGCCATTTTGTTATTAATATTAATTTTCCTTTTTCATTCAAATTCTTATCTTCTATTTCTCTATGTATTTTTTCTATTATCTTCTTTTCGCTATCATTAACTCTATTATATCCAAAACCAAGCTGTCCAAGTTTATTAACTTTATAACTTTTAAAAACACATTCTTCAGGATTTGGTGCTTTACAATAGCCTTCTATATCATTTTTACCACTTATTGCTTTAAACTCTCTTCCATTATATATAGCCTTAGCTATGTTAACTGAATCTTGAATTGCCATGCTTTGATTTATTCTATAAACAATATCATTTTCCTTAACAAAATATCTATCCATATTCTTCAATAATCGTTTTAATCTCTCTAAGTTAGTTTTTAAAAAATTGTGATATTCAACAGTACCTATATCAGACTTTATATATTTTCTATCCTTTTTATGATTCAAATTAATTATTATAGTTTTTAGTTCCTTTTCTTCATCATAACTTTCAATAACATTATCATTACCACTACATACGATTTTCTTCAAAAGCTCTACATCCTTTGAATATAAACAATCGTTTTTTATCTCTTCTTCTATTTCTTTTAAAGATTCTTTTTCTGATTCTGTTATATCTGTAGAATAAATTTTATGCAGCTCATCTATCTCCTTGTTTCTAATATAATCAGAAGATTTATTAAAAGTTTGATCACGATTAAATTCTACTCTTTCTATAATGAGTTTTTGAATCTTAAACAATCTGTTATATAATTCATCTTCACATTCTTCAAATTCTTTTATTTTTCTTAAATAATCTATAAAATCGTCTAAACTATCTACTTTAAACTTTACCCCTTCTTCAAAAAAGGTATTAATAAGCTCTCTAATTTCATAATTATCAAAAAGTTCTAATGCTTGATTTTTATCTTTAATAGTTATTCGATTTCGCTTTCTATTCCTAGATACTAACTTATTACTCATAAACTATACCTTCATCTATTTAATGTTTCACATAGTTTATAATTATATTCCCTAAAATAGCTTTTTTCAACTATTTTAATAGCGGGTTATCCTTTTCAAATTTCTTTAAATTGCCAAAACTTTTCTTCAAGTTCTACCCCATAAATTGCTTTACACAAAAAAAGAGTGCCACACGATTTTTGTGTGACATCTCTTAATTTAATTCTTATCTTAAATTACATACCAAATCCACAATAATGTCCTTCATATACCTTATCTAAATGTAACCTCAAATTTCTATTGTCAATATTGTAATTTAAATCTATTGAGTCATTTCCCTTTATACATACATTTTTAATAAGTTGTTTATCTTCCCTTATCAGCTTTTCAAAATCAATTCTATGTCTACCTATGTTAAGTCTTGAATCATCATGTTGAGAACATAAATATCCAGCATACTTTCTATACTTAGATTCAATCTCAACATATAATTTCTTCTCATCCTTATTTAACAATTTAATTATCATTTTACCTTTCATTAACAAAACTCCCACATAATCATTACATTTATTATTATGTTTATTTTTAATATAAAATAACAATTAAACCTATTATAATAGACCTTTTATAAAAATATCTTAATTAATTTTTTATGTACAATATCTAGAAAGACTCCTACATACCAAACTCCTACAAGCATTGATACACCAATCTGAATAGGCATATTTCCAATACCTTCAACACCTAATGGTCCCATAAAGCTTAAACCTATTGCCCAACCACATAATAGAGATGGACAATATATTATTTTAGAAAATTTCGAAGCAATTATTACACCAATAAAACCTAAAATAAATAATGTTGTAAAAGTATTTAAATCTGCACCAAATGGCAAAATTGCCATAAGCTTCAATGCTATAACTGCCCATAAATCTCCTAATAAAAATCCAATAGATATCTTCAAAGCATTTTTATTGTCATTTCCACTAGCCACATATAAACCAGCACAAATTAGAGCAATACCACCTACTTGTATACTTAAGTATGGAGAAATGACAGCCCATAATGGTGGTAAAACAGCTATGCATAATGCTAAAGCCAAAGTTTCTATACGCTCTTTTGACATTTATTTCTCTCCTTTATAATCTAAATTATTTTTAACTTTCTAAAATGTAGTCAGCAGCACTTTCTCCAGCCATACGTCCTGTATTTACTGCAAATCCCATTGAATTTCCAGGAAGAGTGAAATTATAACTATCTCCATAAATTGTGTTAGCATCAGTACCTGCACTATATAATCCCTCTATTGGCATCTTATTTTTATCAAGTACTTCACAATATTTATTAATTCTAACGCCACCGATTGTTCCGTAAGCAGCTAAATAATATTTACCAACTAAATATTTACCCTTACCTGTAATCTTATGTAAGAATTTTTGTGATTTGTGGAATTGACTATCTACACCACATTCACACATTTCATTATATGTATCAATTGTATCTTGAAGTTTATCAGCATCAATTCCTAATTTTTCAGCAAGTTCTTCAATTGTATCAGCTTCAAAGTATGCTTGATATCCTTGTTCTACTGCTTTTGCTGCTTG
>SVCK01000088.1 GCA_015058375.1 Clostridium sp. | reverse complement strand
TGCACAATTCGCTGGATCATCATCAGTTCCTGCTCACGTTGAAATGATGGGTCTTATCGGAATGGGTAACAACCCAATGGTAGGATGCACAGTTGCAGTAGCAGTTGCTGTTGAAGAAGGAATGAACAAATAGTATTTTCAATACTTTAAAAGGATTCGTACGAGCTTTATGCTTGTATGGATTCTTTTTATTTAAAAAAAAAATAGTATTTTGTCAACGGTTTGTCAACGGAATTTTTACAAGTTGACAATTGCGTTGACAGTTTTAATATGAGAAGAACATTTTTTATTTAATATTTCTAAAGTTTCTTTTCTCATTTCTTCTGTAACATGAGTATATGTATCTAATGTTAAGCCAACTTTTTTATGTCCAAGCCTTTCTTGAACAGCTTTAATATTTGCACCTGCACTTAAAAGCATAGTTGCATGAGTATGTCTAAGACTATGATAATCAAAATTTTTAAATCCTAATTTATAATGAATTATACGAGAGCAATGCTGCATTACTCTTGGCTGAATATAAGTTCCATTTTCTCTTACATTAATTAAATGAATATCTTCACCTTCAAGTTCATTAATTTCATTAGAAGAGTTTATTTTTAGTTGAGTGTAGTATTCAGCATAAAAGTTTTTAGATTTTTCTTGAAGATCTTTATATTTTTTTAAAATATCAATCATAGTATCATCAAGATCAATAACTCTATCACTTTTATATTTAGTATCAGTTATTGTCCAAAGTTTATTTTGATTTTGTACCTGCTTGTTGATATTTAAAGTTTTATTTTCAAAATTAATATCTTCCCAAGTGAGTGCAAAAGCTTCACCTAATCTTAAGCCACATCTATATGCAAGCTGTAATGGGAGATAGCATGAATGACCAAAAGGAAATCTTTCAAGAATTATATTCATTTCATCTTCAGTTACAATACTCTTTTCTTTTTTTCTTGTTGGAGTATCAGGAACAGCTCTTGAAAGAGGTAATCTTACAGCAGCCATTGGACTAAATTTTATAAAAGCTAAAGGTTCAACAGCATAATTAAGAGAACCACTTAAAATTCCTTTTAAAACAAGTAATGTGTTTCTGCTGAAACCTTCATTGAATTTCTTATTAATAAAGTTTTGAAGGATGGAAGGGGTAAGAGCTTTTAATTTATAAATACCAAGTTCAGGTTTTATATATAATCTTATTTTTTTCTCATAATTAGTTACTGTAGTTTCTTTTAAGTTTACTGTAGCATATTCCTTAATCCAGTAATCAAGATAATCATTAAAAGAAATTTCAGAAGGTACAAAAGATAAGCCACAATTATTATATTCAGCTAGTGCTTTTGTTCCTGCATCTAAGGCTTCTTTTTTTGTTCTAAAACCACTTTTAGTTATTTGTTTTCTCTTTCCATTAACGGTGGCAGCTTCAAATTGATACTGCCATTTGGTTCCTCTTTTGCGGGTATTTACAGTTGCCATTAATAAAACCTCCTTTTGTCTGCGAATGTATGTTCTTATTTAGTGATAAAAAAATATAGCTATTAGTTACACAATTTTTAAGTTTTCATTAAATTTAAATTCAATTAGTTCAACTGGAACGTTAAAGTATGCTGCTAATTGTTTAGTAGAGTATCTTTCAAGATAAATTGTATCTATATTTTTTAAGTCTATAAGCAATTCAGCAGCAAACATATTAGCTTGGTATTCCATTTTTAACTTATTATTGAGTGTATTAGTAAAAAAGCATGATGATTTTGTGTGCATTACTGCGTGACCAATTTCATGAGCTAGAACAAATCGCCTTTCATACTCATTCAACTTATTATTTAAAAATATTGTTTTATTTCTTTTAATATATTTATACATTCCTCATATACTTCCTAATGAAGTTATTATTAAAGTGATACCTAAACAGTCTACTAATTCAAGTGGATCACTAGTCTTATATTTCTTTTTTAAATCCTCAACAACTTTTATTGTGTAATTATTCAATAAACATCCCACCTATTTTTTATATTTTTTCGGCGTGAATTTCTCCTTGTTTTTTATTTTAATTTGTTCTAAAGCTATTTTCATAGCAGATTCTATTAAATCTAAGTCATTTTCATCTAATTCTTGTCCGTTATAATAAGCAGTTCCATCAGTACCTTTTCTGAATTCATCCATAAGTATCTTTAAATCTTTATTAATAGATTTTTTATCTTTTTCATTTAAACTCTCAATCTCAATACTATTTGAATTTTCACCAAGCAATTCTGATACAGATGTATTGAGAGCTTTAGCAAGAACCTTTAAATTATCTATACTTGGATTTCTTCTTTTATTTTCAATATCAGAAATAAAAGAAATAGATATACCAGTTTTATTATGAAGTTCTTTTAATGTTAAATTATTTTCCTTTCTTAATTTTTTTAGTTTATCACCAATACTCATTTTAAGTCTCCTTCTGATTATTTTTATAGAACATAAATTGCATGATATTATTATACATATTTACGCTAGTAGTGTAAAATTACACTTTCAGCGTAAAAAACAAAAACCGTTACAAATCTTAGGAATACGAAGAATATCTAATTTATTCTTTGCTTTTAGGCTAAGAGCGTAAAAATATGAAGCTTGATAATATATAAGTGGAATATTATACTTTACTCATAAAGCGTAAAAAGGAGGGGAGAAAAACGGATATTATGGACAAGTTTAGAAAGGCAATGATAGAAAATAGAATTAAGAAAAAGCTTACTAAAAGTGATTTGGCAAGGAAAGTAAATAAGAGTCCAAGCTTCATATGTGATATAGAAGCTTGCAGGAAAAAACCAAGTTTAGACACTGCAGTTGCTATTTCTCAAGCTTTAGATATTTCAATGGATAAAATTTTTAACTAAAAATTACGCTTAAAGAGTAAAAGAAGGAGCTATTGTGGAAGATATGCTTTATACAGTAAAGGAGACATCAAAAATATTAAAGACTAACACAGATTATGTTTATTCATTAATAAAGAAAGGGTACATAAAATGCTTAAAACTAGGAAGCTATAAAATAAGAAAATCAACATTAGAAAGTTTTCTAGCACAATATGAAGGGTATGATTTATCTGATTTAGATAAGATAAGTGAAATCAATTTTAAAAACTAAAAGGAGGAGGAGCCTTATGAAGGAGTTAATAGCAGACAATATGCTGAAAATTATAAAAATAGAATTGAATAATGAAAGATTCTTAACAACAAGACAGCTAGCAGACGTGTATGAAACAGACGTAAATAATATTCAATCAAATTTTAAAAGAAATGCTTCAAGATTTCAGGAAGGAAAACATTTTATAAAACTTGAAGGGCAGAGCTTAAAGGAATTTAAGAACTAACCTACTATTAATCAGTTGGTTGACAAAAGGACAAGCTGTTTGTATTTATGGACTTTAAAAGGAGCAAATAGACATTGCAAGATTTTAGATACAGATAAAGCATGGCATCAGTTTGATCTATTAGAAGAAAACTATTTTAAAGTAAAGAAAATTAAAACGCCGATAGAGATTTTAGAATTACAGTTTCAAGCTATAAAAAATCAAGATGCAGAAATAAAAGCAGTTAAAAAAGATTTTGAAAGTTTTAAAGTTAATATACCTCTGTTTGGGAATGAACAAGAAGAATTACAAAGGGCTGTAAGGAGCAAAGGAACTTATTTATTAGGTGGAAGGAACTCTGAAGCATATCAAAATAAAAGCTTAAGGCAAAGACTTTACTCAGATTTGCAAAGAGAGATAAAAAGGCAGTTTGGAGTAAATACATATAAATCAATAAAGAGATTTCAATTAGATAAAGCAAAAGAAATTGTAAGTAATTATATGCCACCACTAATAATTCAAGATGAAATAATGCTTATGAACAATCAAATGGATATTAAAGATAGACTAAGAGAAGTCATTATATAAAAATAGCTCAATACCTTTGAAGCCAAACAAAGGGTATTGAGCACAATTAAGAATTTAAAGATATTATAACATAAATTAGAGGAGAGTAGTTATGAGTGATAATAAAAAATATTATTATCTAAAATTGAAAGAAGATTTTTTTGAAAGTGCAGAAATTAAAGTATTAGAAGCTATGCCAAATGGATATAAGTATTCTAATTTATTAATAAAATTATATTTAAAAGCCTTAAAGTTTGAAGGAGCTTTAAGATTAAATGAATTTATTCCATACAATTTGCAGATGATCTCTGCGATTGTTGGAATGGATATAGATACAGTTAAAGTTGCTTTTGATATTTATAAGCAGTTAAAACTTATAGAGATATTAGATGATGGAACTATATACATGTTAGAGATACAAAACTTTATAGGAAAGTCTACTACAGAAGCTGATAGAAAGAGAAAATATAGAGCAAAAATCGAAGCAGAAAAGAAGAAAAAATTATTAGAAAGTGGTGGTGGACAAATGTCCGACAAAAATCCACCAGAGACAGAACAAGAGATAGAGCAAGAGATAGAGACAGAGCTAGAGATACAACAACAGATAGAAAAGATAGCTAAATGTAATCCTACTGAAGCTAAAACAATTATTAAAACAGTTCAAAAATATAGTAAGGATAAAGATGTTGTTGCTGTTGTTAAGGATAAGATTAAGATTATTAATTCAGGCAATTTTAGAAATAGATTAGGAGCATTAGTAACTTCTATAAAAGAGAATTGGAGCTATAGTGAATCTAAGAGTAAAGTAGATGGATTTAATAATTTTGAAGGAAGAGATTATAAAAGTGGATATGGAGGAGAAACTTTTGATTCGTTAGAAAAGAAATTATTAGGGTGGGATAAATAAGATAAAAAAGTATTTTCAGCGAGAACTCCCTGTCAAGTTAAAACCAATAGGACCAAAATTAATAGTAAAACCATCAAAATGTAACTTTTGAACAAATGTTTTTATATAACTATATATCATTAGGCATCCCTCCTTAAATGATTTTACAGGGAATCCAGGACAAGGATGCAAGTCCTCGCTCAAAATACTTATAAAAATAGTATATACCATATACAGTTAAAATACAATAAATGGAATAAGTTGAATGAAGGAAAGCTGATGAAGAATGAAGTGAGAGAAAAGATTAAAAAGTATAAGGAGCTTAAGGCTGATATTGTTGATATAAATATAAGAATTGCAGAGAAGGAAAGAGAATGTATAGGTATTTCAGCTATGCCACAAGGGGAAAGAATAAGCCCAACATATAAGATTACTTCTAGTGTTGAGAGTCAGGCTGAAAAGCATATGGAGGAAGTTGAGAAATTACTGCATATGAGGTTTATTAAAGAAAATAAGATTAAAAGGATAGATAATGCATTGTCTATCCTTGATGAGGTACAGAGAGAAGTAATTGAAAGTGTTTTGATACATAATAAGAGATATTGTTATGTTGAGGAAAAATTATGTCTGAGCTATCCAAGAATAAAGCAGTTAGAAAATGAAGCTATAAGAAGTATGGGAAAATATTTAACAAAATAGATTAAATTGTTTAAACAGGGTATTTATGCTAAAATATTAATAAAATTATGTTAACAATGAAAGGCGAAATTATGTGTAATGAGTATAATCCTTTTGAAAGAATGACGTTTAGTTATGATAGATGTTTTTTATGTGGAAAGTTATTAACAGAAGAAAATTCTTCTGATGAACATGTGTTTCCAAGATGGTTACAGCATAAATTTAATTTATGGAATCAAGAACTAGTATTATTAAATGGGACAACAATAAAATATAGAAATTTAAAAATTCCATGTTGTAGTAAATGTAATAATGAATATTTAAGTAAGGTGGAAAAAAAGATAGAACAAGCAGTTGAAGGTGGATACTCAGAGTTTGTTAAACTTGATGAAAATATTATTGCTATATGGTTGGCAAAACTTTCGTATGGAATGCTTTTTAAAGAACTTTCATTGAAGGCTGATATAACTAATGCTAATTCAGCAAGTATAGTTACACCAGAAATTTTAAAGGATTTTAAGTGCTTATATACACTTTTGCAAACAATTATGTATGATACAAAATTTGAAGGAAAACCATGGAGTGTTTTAGTATTTAATATTTATATAAATGATGATATGGTATATGATGCTCAAGATCTTTTATTTCAAAATTGTTATTTTATGAGAATGAATGATATAGGCATAATAGCTAATTTACAAGATGGGGGATGTTCAAAAGATTTTTTTATAGAACATATGGGGAAATTTCTTGATATAAAGCTAGAATATATACAATTTAGAGAGATATGTGCAAAATTTCTCTATAAATCATCACTTTTAATCAAAAGACCATTTTATACATTTATATTTCCGCACAATAAAGAAGAGAAATGTGTAGTTGTTACTCAAGAGATGATAGGAGAAATTTTTGAAAGATGGAGTCAAAAAGAATATGCTGAAGTATTAGAAATATTTTTAAGACCTTGGAAGAATAAGTATAAAAAGATATACTATGATGATGATCATATATTAACATTTCTATACAAATCTGATGGTTCTATAAATGAATTAAAAGATACTATATAAAAAAGATAAGATTATTATATAAATATAATAAAATAATATATAAAATTACTTTATAATAGTATTATGAAAAAATTAAATAAAAGGACAAAACAACCAGCAAGTCCAATAAAAGAAATAGAACAAGTATATGATATCCAAGATTATTTAAAGTCGAATAATCAAAGAGATTATATACTTTTTTTATTAGGAATTTCTACTGGATACAGAGCAGGGGATCTTGTACAGTTAAAAGTAAGAAATGTTAGGCAGGCATTGGAGGATGGCTATTTTGTAATAATGGAAGGTAAGAAACGTAATTCTAAAAATATTAGAGAAAAGAATAGAAAGCCAAGAAAAGTTATTATAATAAAGAACTTAAGAAAAAAGCTAGAGGAATATATTAAAGATAAAAAAGATTATGAATATATGTTTCCAAGTAGAAAAGGAGGACATATTCAAACAAAGAGAGTTTCACAAATATTAAGTGAAGCAGCAGGTTATTTTAATATTAAAAATATAAGTGCCCATAGTATGAGAAAGACTTATGCTTATAGAATTTATGAAAGTAATGACCATGATCTTTTAGCAGTAAAAGAAATGTTAGGTCATAGCAGTATAGAAGAAACTAAAGCTTATTTAGGATTAGATCGTGAAATGTTTGATAGTTATTCAAAGGTTTTAAATGATTTAATACTTTAAGCTTTTTTATTTTTATAAGTGAATGTGCTATTTTTTAGTATATTCACATTAAAGAGTAGTAAAGAGAAAGACTACATTATATGATGATAAAAAATGAATGTCTTATTCCCTAAGAAAATGGGACATTCAACAATTTATTAAAAGTACCTTTAAACCTTGATATTACAAAGGCTTAAGGGCATTTTTATTATTATTCATAAAATATGAATTTCTATGAGCTATTTAAGAGTTAGGAATTAACTTTAAAAATGGACACACCTTCTCATAGTAAGTGCTCATTTTTAAAATTGAAAGGAGGTGAGATTATAAAGGCAAATGAAGAGAAGATAAAAAGCAATCTAGCTTTGATAGAATCAAAGGTTGCAGAAGGTCACACAGATAAAGAAATCGCAGAAAATTTAGGTATTCCTTACTCAACTTTTAGACGCTACAAAAGAGAAAACAGCGACCTAAAAGCTGCAATTGCTCAGGGAAAAGATAAGAAAAATCAGAATGTTATACAAGCCTTATATAAAAACTGTACTGGCTATAAATACTATGAAGAAACACCAGTAAAGGTTAAGGAAGAAGTTATAGCTGAAGATGGTACCACAGTTCTTGTTAAAGAAAGAGTTGAAGTTAAAAGTATCAAGAAATATAAGCCTGCTGATTTAGCTGCACAAAAGTATTGGCTTAATAATAGAGATAAGACTAAGTGGCAGGAAGATCCTCATAAAACAGCTAATGATAAGAAACTCACAAAGCTTAAAGAGAAAGAAGTTAATTCAAAAGTAATTGAATAGGAGGGAAAGGATGCTTGTTTATTGTGATGAGTGTGGGCATGAGTTTGATTTCAGCAGTGTTAAGGTAAAGAGTAAGTGGATTGATAAAGGCATACAAAAGAAATATTATAACTGTTCTAAGTGCAATAGTGAATTTATTATTGTTATTACTAATGCTGAAATACGAAGGCTTAGCAGGGAGTATAAGGCTTTAAGAGATAAATATAATAATATACATCTAAAATTAAAAAAGCTAACTGTGAGGCAGCAAACGCCATATTAAATAATATGGTTAATCTATTGGACGATTTGAATAATAAAGCTGATGAATTGAGGAAACAGTATGAAAGTAACCTGTAAATATTGTGGCATAGTAAATAAACCTCATAAGTGTCCTCATAATAAACGTAAAGCTGATAGAAACAGGATAGATAATAAAATATATGAGTCTAAAGAATACAGAAGTTTAAGGGCAGAAGTTTTAGAGGATTTTAATTATACTTGCCTTTGGTCTTTATATGTTGATGGTAAAGTTATTGAAGGTGATAGAACGCACCACATAATTGAAATAGTACAAGATGAAAGTAAAGCAGTTGAGTATGATAATCTTATTTCTTTAAATAATAAAGCTCATGAGGAAGTTCACAGGCTTTATAAAGAAGGATTAGGAATTAAAGAAAGTATTCAGGATTTACTTTTAAATATGAATGAAAGTTATAAAACTGGAGATAAAACCTTAGGGAAATACAGAAAACAAATAAAAAATATATATCCCCCCTATGTCTCAATTTTTTAAAGGAAAGCTTTTTCATCAGAACGGGGCTACCTTTCTTCACACGAAATCTGTAAAATGAGATTTTTAAAATTTGACTGGAAGGAGGTTTTAATTTTTGGCAAGACCAACAAAGAGTGCAAGAGTTTTAACACAGTGTTCCCAAACTAAAGATGAAATTAATGCAAGGATAGAAAATGAAGAAATGTTAAAAGGAAAATCTGAGGTACATCCAACACAGGAGCTTACAGAAAATCAATTAGAAATATTTAATTTTATAAAGAATGAGTTGAAAGAATCTAAGTTATTAAATGGACTAGATTCTTTTTTATTAACTCTTTTTTCAATAACAGCAGATAGATTACAATTCATAGAAGATAAAATAAATAAAAAGCCAAGTTTAGCTTTTAATAAAGATTTAATATCTTCTAAAAAGGCTTATACAGCAGATTTTTTAAGGTGCTGTAATGAATTATCTCTATCTCCTCAATCAAGGGCAAAACTGGCTAATATAAATGTTACAGCTAAAGCAAATAAAGAAGATGCAGCACTTTCTATACTAAGGAAAAAGAAACATGGACATAAGAGAGAGTAATGCTTATGATTATGCTCTATGGTGCATTGAAGAAGATAATGATAAAGTTGGAAAGTATATAAAGAAACAATGTATAAAATGGCTTGATATTGTAAATTGCAAGGATGAAGATGCCTATTTTGATAATGAAGATTATGAAATTATTTATGATCTTTTAGGTTTGATGATACATCCTGATTTACATGAACCACTAAATGACTGTTTAGAGGATTATGCAGAGCTTTTTATATATGCCACTTTATGCACTAAATACAAAGATGGCAGCAAGCTTTATATTACAAGTCTTTTAGAAATAGCAAGAAAGAATTATAAAACCTTTTATGCAGCAATAATTTTTATTTTAGAAATGATGTTGGAGAATGACTTTGACAGATATTTTTCTGTAGCACCTGACTTAAAACTTTCTAGTGAAGTTAAACTGGCTATTAAGAAAATAATCAAAGTTAGTCCTGATATTGCAAAGCATTTTAAGGTTACAAGAGATTATACAAGATGTAAATTCAATGAAGCTGAATATGTGGCTTTAGCTTATTCAAATGACAACATGGATGGAAAGCTTGCAAGGTTATGGCTTGCAGATGAAGCAGGTAATTTAGATTCTTATCCAGTTGAAGCCATGAGATCATCACAGATTAATTTATGGAATAAGCAGGGCATAATTATTAGTACTCAATATCCTAATGACAATAATGTTTTTTTAGATGAAATTGATTATGGCAAGAAGATACTTGATGGACTTGTAGAAGATAAAAGATTTTTTTGTTTGTTATATGAGCCAGATGATGCTTTAAGGAAAGAGTGGCAGACTAATGATCTTGTAATATATCAATCTAATCCTGTATCAGTAGATAATGTATTGATGTTTGAAGAACTTAAAAAGAGCAGGACAAAGGCAATTCTTTATGAGAATAAGAAAGAAAATTATCTTTGCAAGCACAACAACATTCAATATAAGGGGTTAGGTGCTGAAGGTTATGTTGATATTGATATAGTTAAGGAATGCAGAATTGTTGAAGATTTAGAATTTTGGAAAGGCAAAAGGGTATTTCTTGGCTTAGATTTATCAATGACAGAAGATAACACCTCAGTTTCTATGATTACTGAATATGAAGGATATTTGTATGCTAAAATGTGGGCATTTATTCCTAAGGATAGAATAGAAATTAAATCATCTAAGGAAAGATTAAATTATAACAAGATGATTGATAATGGAATATGCTTTGCTTGTGGTGATGATTCTATTTCTTATAAATTTGTAGAGGACTTTGTTATGAGTCTTGAAGAAAGTTATGGAGTTGAGATAATTCAGATAGGATATGACAGATATAATTGCAGGTCAACAGCACAAAAGCTTGAAGCAGCAGGATATGAAGTTGTAGAAGTTAAACAGCATAGCAGTATTCTTCATGCTCCAACTAAATTATTAAAGGAATATATCTTACATAGAACTTTTAAATATGATGATAACAGGCTTTTAGAGATTAATTTTTCTAATGCAAGGTGTACTGAAGATACTAATAAAAATAAATACGTTAATAAGAAAAAATCAGTAGGAAAGGTTGATATGGTAGTAAGTACAATTATTGCAGTGTATCTATTGCAGGAAGAGCAGCTTGATAATTCTGATTGTACTATTCAAGTAGTTTAGAAAGGAGGTAAATAATGAAATGGCCTTGGAGAAAGAAAGAGGAAAGAGGACTTTATGAAGATTTAGCAGAGCTTTATACTTTACTTCAAACTACAATTACAGAAGATGATATTGATAGAGAAAAGGCAATGAATATTCCTACAGTTTCAGGATGTATAAGGTTAATTCAAGATACAGTTAAGACTTGTCCTATAAAGTTATTTCATGAAGTAGATGGCAAGGTTCAGGAAGTAAAAGATGATCCTAGATTAATTTTATTAAATGATGATACTAAAGATACTTTAAATGCTGCACAGTTCTGTGAAGCTATGATTGAAGATTTTTATTTAGAAGGCAACAGTTATGCTTATATAAATAAGGAGAGAAATAGGATTAAAAGTCTTCATTATGTTGAAGAAAGTGCTGTGAGTATTAATTGTGGTGTTGATCCTATTTATAAGGATTATGATATATGGGTTAATGGTGAAATGTACAAGCCTTATGAATTTTTAAAGCTAACTAGAAGGAGCAAAGATGGAGTTACTGGTAAAGGAATATTAGAAAGTAATAAAAGGATTTTAGCAGTTGCTTATAATTCTCTAGTCTATGAAAATATTCTGGCTAAAACAGGAGGAAATAAGAAAGGATTTATAAAAGCAGAGAATAAATTAGATGATGCAGCTATAAATAAATTAAAAGAGCAGTGGAACAGAATGTATTCTCAAAATACAGAAAACTGTGTTGTCTTAAATAAAGGATTATCTTTTCAGGAAAGTGCTTCAACAAGTACTGAAATGCAGATGAATGAAAATAAAATAACTAATGCTGATGAAATATGCAAGCTGTTTGTAGTACCTCCCACAATGCTTGGAGGAGATGGAAAAGCAAATGATAATGACTATGAAAATTTTATAAAACTTGCAGTATTACCACTTTTAAGAGCAATACTAGCAGCACTTAATAAGGACTTTCTTCTTGAAAAAGAAAAGAGTTCTTTTTATTTTGCCTTTGATGTTAAAGAGATTTTAAAAGGAGATATAGAAAAGAGATTTAGGGCTTATGAGATAGGAATTAAGAATAAGATATTAACTATTAATGATGTTAGATATGAAGAGGATAAAGAACCTATTGAAGCTTTTAATGACACAGTAGTTTTAGGATTAAATGATGTACTTTATAACACTAAAACAGGAACCATTTATACACCTAATACTGATAAAACAAGTTCTATGAAAGGGGGTGAAAGCAAAAATGAGAGTGGAGATAAGAAATGACAGCGTACTTATTGATGGATATGTAAATGCAGTAGGGAGAGATAGTAAGCCTATACCATATCTTAATGGAAAGTTTATTGAACAGATAGAACCAAGAGCCTTTGATAAGGCTTTAAATAAAACTGATAATGTAGATCTTTTATTAAATCATGATGAAAGCAGAAAGCTTGGTTCAACTAAAGAAGGTAATCTAGAACTATTTGAAGATAATATTGGACTTAGAGCTATTTGTACTATTACTGATAAAGATGTTATTGAGAAAGCCAGAAAAGGAGAGCTTAGAGCGTGGAGCTTTGGGTTTACTGTAGATAAAGATAGGTGGGAAGATACTAATAAGGGATATCAAAGAAGGTATGTGGAGGATTTGGAGCTTTTTGAAGTTTCTATCTTGGATAATAGGAAAAATCCTGCTTATGTTGGGACGTCTATTGAGATGAGAGAGGATAAGGAAGTTGTCTCTGAGTATAGGAGTTGTGATATGAAAGTAATATTAGTTGATAAAAGTGTAAAAGAAAAAGTAGATTTTCTTAAGTATGAAAATGAGATAGAGGTTATAAAAAGTAAAAAAATGTAAACTTAAAATCAACTGATGCAATTGCTGTATTTAAATTATTACAAATATGTTAATATAACTATATTGTTCGAAAATGTTTTTTATTAAGAGGAGAAATTATGGGTAAATATAGTGATTATGAAATTTTAAGCAAAAATCCATTAGGTAGTGGAGGCAATGCTGATGTATATTTAGCAAAAAAGAAATGTACAGATGAAAAAGTTGCATTAAAGCTATTGAAAACTAAAGTAAAATTTTTCAATGAAAAGAAGGATAGATTTTGCATTGAAAGTAAATTAGTAGAAGAAATTCAAAATGACGTTCATGGAATTATTCCAATTAAAGATTCAGGCTTACCAGATAGTGAAAAAAAGGATGCATATTGGTATGTAATGCCATTAGCAATACCTTTATCTGAGAAAATTAATGAACACTCAAAGTTAGATGAAATTATTCAATGTATAATTGATTTGGCTGGTGTAATGAGTAAGTTACATTCAAAAGGAATTGTGCATAGAGATATTAAACCTAATAATATATACTTTTATAATAATGAATTTTGTTTTGGAGATTTTGGTTTGGTAGATTATCCGGGTAAGGATAATTTGACTAAATTACATGAATCAGTAGGTCCCAAAGCAACAATTGCACCAGAAATGAAACATGATGCTAAAAATTCAGATGGTAAAAAAGCAGATGTTTATTCTTTAGCTAAAACATTATGGATGTTATTAACTAAAAGTGAATATGGATTTGAGGGGACTTATGATGAATCAAGTAAGTTAATGGGATTAAGTAATTATTATAAAAAAACACATCTTGTAGAACTTGAGGAGTTATTATTTGACTCAACAAGAGAAGAACCTGAATTACGTCCAACTATGAAGGAATTTAAAGAAAGATTAATGAAATGGGTGGAAGTTAAAAAGAATTTTAAAAAGAGTAATCTTAGTCAATGGGAATATGTTCAAAGGAAATTGTTTGGGAAAATAGTACCTGATAGAGCTTCATGGAGTGATCGAGAAGATATAGTAAAAGTATTAAATTTATTAGGAAGAATGCCTAATTTAAATCATATGTTTGTTCCAACAGGTGGAGGAATTGATTTGGATTCTGCGGAAATAGCTGCTGAAGAAGGTTGTATTGCATTAAATGAATCATTTGGTAATCCTGATATTATTAAACCGAAAAGATTGATTGTTGAAAATATTTCAAAGGATTATGAATGGAGTTATTTTAGATTAGAATTAGAGGCATTACAACCTATTTTTCAAGATAAAGATTTTGATTTTGAATTTGAAGAAGTAACAGAGGATATTCCTGGACACTATGAATCATGGATATGTGCTAATTATGGATATTATGAAAATGGCGAACCATTACCTAAAGGAGCGAGAATGGTAGCAAGGTATATTAGAGGTAGTTTTGTGATTTTTCTAAAAACATCTATATATAATAAAATAAATGGAACATACGATGCAAGGCATAATAAAATGAATGCAGAAGAATTTAGAGAATATATTGAAATACTACGAAAAGAATATAATGAAAAAACGTATTCTGATTTTATGAGATTAGCAAATATTAATCCATTT
Source organism: Clostridium sp. (assembly GCA_015058375.1). Lineage (GTDB taxonomy): Bacteria > Bacillota > Clostridia > Clostridiales > Clostridiaceae > Clostridium. The sequence goes on along the minus strand of SVCK01000088.1, from coordinate 923 downwards.
CAAGATGAAGAAGATAAGAAATTTGAAAAACTTGATAAACAAGTAGAAAATTCAATAAAGACTTCAAAATATATAGTGGCTAATTTTAATAAGTGGAACTTTAAAGAATTATTTAAAAAAGAAGTTAAAGACAAAAGTTTCAACCTAGCATTTAGCATAGATTTTATTCATTCAGGTTTGCACATGAAGAGTTATTATTTGGATGTTAGTGGGGGATTGACAGAAAATCCATTTATATCAAGGTGCAAAGATAATCATTATTTAGTATATAATAGAGAATGTGCTTTAGAGTTGGCAGAAAACTGTGAAAGATATGTAAAAGAAAAATGTATTGAATCGGGAATTGAATATGATAGTTATGAAGTGATTTTTGAAGTAGAAGTATGGAAAATTGGTAAACCAACACATATGTTTACTAAAGAAGAGTTAAGAGATATTTTAAGAAATGGAGATGATCACAAAAATAATTATTTGGTTATTGATGAAAATGGATATTTTAGATTATTGCAAAGTAGTAGAGAGAAATCTACATTTCCTGTTAGATTTGAAGGATTTAATGCATTTAATAATTATGTAGGAAAGTATTCATCATTAAATCATTTAGATAATTTGTATGTAATGGCATTAGAAGGTTGGTTACAATATTTATCACGTGGTACTTCAGTATATATGGATTATAAAAGAGATAAATATAGTGAACAAGAGTTGATTTCTAAAATAAAACAGTATTATTAGTAATAACTATTAATAAAAAGGGGCTGTCGCATTAACGGTTAAAAATCTGAACAGACCCCTGTCAAGTAGACAGGCAAAATAAATAAAATTTTTGAGAAAATGCGATCTTAATTAGGGTCGCATTTTCTATTCGATTTTTCTCTTTTTTCTAATAGCATAGCCTTGTATGCTAAAATACGTTTATTTTC
>SVCK01000087.1 GCA_015058375.1 Clostridium sp. | reverse complement strand
TTTTTGTAGCAATGGGTTCGCCAAGACAAGAAATTTTTATAGATAAAATTATAAATATTACAAATAGTAAAATTTATATGGGAGTAGGAGGAAGTTTTGATGTATTTGCAGGTAATGTGAAAAGAGCTCCTAAATGGATGATATCATTAGGCCTTGAATGGTTGTATAGAGTTTCTAAAGAGCCTTGGAGAATAAAGAGATTAGGAGCTATACCTAAATTTTTATGGAAAGTTTCAAAAAGTAAATAGCGGGTGATTAAATGAAAAAAAGCAGTATAGTAAAATCAACAGCTATAGTTACAGTTATGGCATTAATAGCTAAGATTATAGGATTTTTACGTGATGTGCTTATAGTTTATAAATTTGGGGCTGGTGTTGAAACAGATGCCTATAAAATTGCAGCATCTATACCAGAGACTATATTTGTTGTTATTGGTCTTGCAATATCAACAGCTTTTCTTCCTATATTAAGCAGAATAAAGGTTAAAAAGAACGTTGAGCAAATGCATGATTTTGCTAATAACATAATAAATATTTTGCTAATTATTTCCATGGCAATGTTTTGTATTGCATTCTTCTTTCCTGATAAAATAGTTAAAATATTAACTGATGGATCTAATACAAATCCAGAAATGATAAAAATTGCAATAACTTTAACAAGGATAACTTTGTTTAATATTTTATTTTTATCTGTAAATGCTTGTTTTACTGCATTGTTGCAGGTTCATGAAGATTTTATTATTCCTTCAATATTAGGGCTGTTTTTTAATATGCCTATAATATTATATCTTTTAATTTTTAAAGATTTTAATGTATATGGGCTTACAATTGCAAATGTTATAGGAAATTTATTAAGAGTATTAGTTCAAATTCCTTCATTAAGTAAACATGGATATAAATATAAACTATTTATTAATATTAAAGATAAAAATGTTAATAGATTAATAATTCTAATAATTCCAGTAGTTATTGGAGCAGGAGCAAATTCCATAAATATGGTTGTTGATAAAAAGATAGCAAGTGGGCTTGCAACAGGTGCAGTAACTACTTTAGATAATGCGCAGCTTTTAGTAACTTTTATAAATACGGCAGTTACTACATCGATAACCAATGTAATATATCCAGTATTAGCCAATAGAATAAATGAAGAAAAACATAAAGAATTTTTAGATTTGTTATCTAAAACGCTTATTTATCTTGGAATATTTTTAGTCCCTATTTCAATTGGAACAGCTATCTATTCACAGAAAGTTATACAATTTGTATATGGTAGTGCTTATTCAAATGGTGAGGCTGTTATGTTGGCAGCATCTGCACTTTTGGGATATTCTTTAGGTATATTTTTTACAGGTATAAGAGACTTATTAAATTCTACTCTTTTTTCTATGGGAAAGACAAAGATTACTGCTTTCAATGGTATTATAGGAGTTATAGTTAATATAACCCTTAGTGTTATTTTATCGAAAAATATTGGAATAATGGGGATTTCTATAGCTTCATCAATTGCTATGGTTGTGACTTCAATGCTTTTATTAAATTCTATTGTGAAATTGCAAGGGAAATTTGATGTTAAATTTTTATCTGTGAAGATGATAAAGGTATTAATTGCAGGCATTATTATGGCAATAGTAGTTTTATTTGTTTATAATAAGACTTCAAATTTTGCTGTTATTTTTCAACTTTGTATTGGAGGCTTGATAGGAGCTTTAATATACTTTGTAGCTATATATATGTTAAAGTTGGATGAAGCAGTAGAATTAATGAAAATGATAAAGAAAAAGGTAAATGTATAGGAGGATGAAATGAAGATATTATTTATTGCGTGCTATTCACCATTTATAAATAATTCTGCATCTATTGAGACTTTACAGTATTTAAATAAACTTAGTGAGATGAAGAATAATGAAGTTCATTTATTGACTGTGGATTTTCCAAAGGATTCTATTTATTATGATGAAGCGTTGAGCAAAATGATTAATAAAAGTGTAAAAGTTCACTTGATACAAGGTGGAAAGATTTTTAATAAACTTGTACCTAGAAAAATTAAAGATAATAGTCAAAATATTAATGTATCAAATACAAATGTAAAAAAGATAAAAGTACTTAGAAGTATAAAAAATGCAATTGTAATTCCTGATATGTATTATAATTGGTCTAAGAAAGCAGCGAAATTTGGAATTGAACTGATGGAAAACGAGAAATTTGATGTTATCTTTTCTATGCATGAACCTCCATCATCACATTTATGTGCATTGAGAATAAAAGAGAAATATAGAAGTGTACCATGGATAACTTATTGGAGTGATCCGTGGCTTAAAGATTCTACAAGAGAAAATTCTAATATAGTAAAAAAGACTATAGAAAGTAGAATGGAAAGAAATATAGTTAAATTAGCGGATAAGTTTATCTTTGTTACTGAAGATAATAGACAAGATTATATTGAAAGTTACGGTATAGACAAAGATAAAACATTTATAATAACAAGAGGATTTGATTCATGTTTTTTTGAGAAAATGAAAAAACAAAATAAGCCTGAACTTATAGATGAAAATAAAGTTAATATAATTTATGCAGGAGAAATTTTTTCTAAATTAAGAAATATAAGACCTTTTATAGAGGCTGTAGAGGAGATAAAGATAGAAAATCCACAAGAATATAAGAAGATGAATATATTATTCTTTGGGAATATAGATGATGCAGAAGCAAAAAGAAAATTAGAAAATTTAGAAGTGGCTAAAGTATCTAAAAGAATTGCTTTTAATGATGCTATTAAGTATATGCTTAATTCAGAGGTGCTTTTATTATTTGGAAATAAAAATTCTAAACAGATACCAGCAAAAATATATGAGTATTTCGGTGCAGAAGGTAAAATACTGGTTATATATGGAGATGATAAAGATCCTATAAGAAAGCTTACAGAAGGACATGAAAGATGTATAAATGCATCAAATAGCAAAGATGATATAAAGAAACAATTGTTAAATATTCTAGAATTAAAGAAAGAAGAACTTCTTGGAAAAGCTGATTATAAATATGAATGGAACAGTATTATAGAAAGATTAAATAAAATATTAGAGGTGTAGTTTATGCATATAATGGTAGTGCCATCATGGTATGCTAATCCTAATAATAAAGTTCATGGGAGTTTTTTTAAGGAACAGTTTATAGCTTTGCAAAAAAGTGGAGAAAAAATATCTGTAGCATACAATGAAATATGGCCAATTACAAGGTTTGGACGAGTACATGAAAAGAAAGGATTAAATTTTGCTATTGAGGATGGTCTAAGAACTTATAGATATAAAAATTATAATTATCTTCCTAAGAATAGAAATATGTTTAAAATATTCAACAGAAGAATGGAAAAACTTTATTTAGAAATAGTGAAAAAAGAAGGAAAAGTAGACGTTATTCATGCACATTCAGCTTTTTGGGGCGGTATATCGGCAGCCTATGTAGCTAAAAAATACAAGATACCTTTTGTGTTGACAGAACATAGTTCTTTAAAAAATAGTGTGTATGTTAAAGATAGTTATTTTAAGTATATTAAAGAAGCATATGATAATGCAGATGTACTTATTGCAGTAGGGAATGGGCTAAAAGAAGAACTTAAGCATTATACTACTAATAATATAAAGGTAATACATAATCTAGTTGATTTTTCGAAATTTAAGGTTGAACAAAGTGAGCCTCATAAAGGAGTGAAACTTTTTTCTTTAGCTTATTTAGTAGAAGGGAAAGGCATGGAAGCCTTGATTAAAGCTTTTAATGAAGCTTTTAGAAATCAAGATGTAATTTTAAGAATAGGTGGAGACGGTGAAAAAAAAGCAGAACTTGAAGAACTTATAAATGAACTTGGTTTAGAAAAACAAATTAAGCTTTTAGGCATGGTTCCACGTGAGAATGTAGTGAAAGAAATAAATAATTGTGATGGATTTGTGTTGGCATCAGAGCATGAAACTTTTGGAGTTGTTTATATTGAAGCTTTAGCATTAGGAAAACCAGTACTTGGAACAAAAAATGGAGGGGCAGAGGATATAATAAGAGATTATAATGGAATAATTGTAGAAAATAAAAATCATGAAGCTTTAGTTAATGGATTGAAAATGTTTGTGAGCAAAATAAATGAGTTTGATAAAAAATTAATAATAGAGAAATGCATGGATAATTATAAGGATGATGTCATCATATCAAAAATAAAGCAAGTTTATAATGATGTATTAAATAATCCTTTTTCAAATAGATAAAAAATTAAATTTAGGATTGGAATGGTGACATGATGGAAATTAAAGCAGCAATGGGAAATGTGATATCCCTATTTTTAATTATTTTAGCAGGTGTATATGGAGTAAAAAGAAAATTTATAAATGATGAAATACAAAAGGGGCTTAATAAAATTTTAATTAATATAACATTACCTCTACTTGTAGTTACATCATTTTCAGTAGAATTTGATGACAATATGAAAAGTAATTTGGGCAAAGCTTTTTTATATAGTTTTATATTTTTTATTGTGGCAGGAGTAATATCTAAGATATTTTTAATACCTATAAAAGATAAAGAAAGTAAAAAAGTATTACAATTTGCAAATGTGTTTTCAAATTGTGCTTTTATTGGATTCCCAATTATAAGCAGTATATATGGAGCTGAAGGAGTAGTATATACATCTATATTTAATTTATTCTTTAATATATTTGTTTGGAGCTATGGAGTAGCTTTGTATTCAGATAAATTAGATAAGAGAGCTTTTAAGAAAATATTACTTAATCCAGGTATAGTAGCGGTTTATGTAGGACTTCCAATAATGCTTTTTAACATTCATATACCATTGTTTTTAGAAAAGAGTATTAGTACTATAGGAAATATGACAACACCTCTTTCTATGATAATAATAGGATGCATTTTGACAAAGGTAAATATAAAGGAAGCTTTTAAGAATTGGATTGTTTATTATGAATCGTTAATAAGACTTATTATAATACCTATTTGTATATTTTGTATTGCAAAATTAATAAAAGATGATAGTATTTTAATAAAAACTATTATAGTGTTACAAGCAATGCCAGCAGGAACTATGGCATCAATAATGGCAGAGAATTTAGAAAAAGATAGTAAGCTTGCAACTGTTATAATTTTTGTCACTACATTATTTTCGATAGTGACATTCCCATTAATTTTAAGTATTATTTCGTAATTAAATAAAGGAAGGATGGATATACAGATGGAATTTAAAAATTATAAAATAGAAGAATTTATTGAAGATTTATCTTCTGATCTACCAGCTCCAGGAGGAGGGAGTGTAGCAGGCCTTGTAGCGGCTTTGTCAGGAAGTTTAAATTCAATGGTTTATTCATTAACTGTAAACAAAAAAGCATTTGAACAAAGAGATTCTGATATAAAAAAGACCGTTTTAGATTTTAAAGAGGCAAGCTCTAAATTTGTTAGAAATTCTATGAATTTAATGGAACTTGATAGAAGGTATTTTAATGAACTTATGGAATGCTATAGGTTACCTAAAGATACGGATGAAGAAAAACAAGAAAGAAATAGAAAAATACTTCAAGGAATATTAAAAGCAATGAAAGCTCCTTTGGACTTATGCAGAGAATGTTATAAGTTTTATGATAATATTGATGTGGCAGTAGAATATGGAAACAAAATGCTTTTATCTGATGCTGGATGTGCGGCGGTTTTGCTTCATGCAGCAATTGAAACATCTATAATAAATGTAAAAATCAATTTAAATTCTCTTAGAGATAAGGAGTTTTCAAAAGGAATTGAAGAGGAAATCTTGAAAATGGAAAAAGAATCTTTAATGAGAAAAAATAGTATTATGGAAAAGGTAAATAAAAATATATATCCAGATAAATAGATACAAAAATAAGGTGAAACTTTCTGCTTAGAATATTTAATGCAGAGTTTCACCTATTTTAAATTAAGGCAAATCATTTAAAGATTTAAATTCATATCCTTGTTCCTTTAAATCAGTTAATACGGTTTTTAAAATTTTAGCATTGGTTTCGGATACTGCATGCAATAAGATTATAGCACCTGGATGTACTTTGCTTTCAATTTTTTCAATTGCAGAATTTTCACTGGGTTGATCATCAATTATCCAATCTTTATATGCAAAACTCCAAAAGATTGTCTTGTAACCTAATTCTTTGGTTTTAAGTAGAGAATCTTTTGAGTATTTTCCCATTGGAGGTCTGAAGAATTTTGGCATTTCTTCATTGGTAACATTTTTATAAGCTTCTTCAACATCAGTAAGTTCTTTGTTGAATTTATCTTTGTCGGTAATTGAAGGCATAGAAGGGTGATGATTTGAGTGGTTACAAACTAAATGCCCTTCAGAAACCATTCTCTTAATTAAATCAGGTTCGCTGTCAATATAAGGCTTAACTACAAAAAAAGCAGCAGGAACTTCAAGCTCTTTTAAAGTATCAAGAATATTTGCAGTATAACCTTTTTCATATCCTTCATCAAAGGTAAGATATAATGTTTTAGATGAAGTGTCACCTAAAAAATAAGCATTACATTCTTCTAAGAAAGATAAGCTTTCTTTTGGAGACCCTGGAATTGCATTTTTTTCTTTAACAGGTGCGTAATACCAGTTTAATTCTGTTGAGTCTGATGCTGTTAAACAATTTATATATTTTGGTGAAGTAGTACATAACAAAAGTATGGAGATTATTGAAATAAATATTTTTCTTGCTTTCATACAAATAATCACCTTTCTATTATTTTATTTCCTAAATATTTTATGCTTATGACATATTAAAATTCATGGAAAATTAATACACTAGATAAAGTAAAGGCTAGATATAGTTTTAGGTATTGAAATTTATGAGGAAAATAAATATAATTAGTATTATGATGTAGACAGAAATTATATTTATTTTTAAATAGGTTTTGTTATAAATGCATACAAAATTAGTGGTTTAAAGGCGAGTGTTAGATTTGTAATAACAATAATGGCGCTTTTAAACCATTTTTAAGGTTATTTTAATGAGAAAGGAATGTACGAAATGAAATTAGGAATTGTAGGTTTACCAAATGTAGGTAAAAGTACTTTGTTTAATGCCATAACAAAGGCAGGGGCTGAATCGGCTAACTATCCATTCTGTACTATAGAACCAAATGTAGGGGTAGTATCAGTGCCAGATAAGAGATTAGATGTATTAGAAGAAATGTATAATGCAAAGAAAAAAGTTTATACAGCAATAGAATTTTATGATATAGCTGGATTAGTAAAAGGTGCATCAAAAGGTGAAGGTTTAGGAAATAAATTCTTATCAAATATAAGAGAAGTTAATTCAATAGTTCATGTAGTAAGATGTTTTGATGATGGTAATGTTGTTCATGTTGATGGTTCAGTAGATCCAATTAGAGATATTGAAACAATTAACTTAGAATTAATTTTTTCAGATTTAGAAATATTAGAAAGAAGAATAGAAAAAACAACAAAATTAGCTAGATCAGGTGATAAGACAGCAAAAAAAGAATTAGAGATAATGGAAAGAATTAAGGTTCAGCTTGAAAATAATTTGCCAGCTAGAACATTAGAATTTACAGAAGACGAAATTCCATTTGTAAAGAGTCTTTTCTTAATAACATATAAACCAGTTTTATATGCATGTAATGTCTCAGAAGATGATATAATGAGCGGAGAGCCAGAAAATACATATGTAAAGAAAGTTAAGGAATATGCTGCAAGTGAAAATTCAGGAACAATTGTTGTATGTGCTAAACTTGAAGAAGATTTATCTGGATTAGAAGATGAAGAAAAAGAAGAAATGTTAAAGGAATATGGACTTGAAGAATCAGGACTAGATAAACTTATTCAAGCATCATACAAACTTTTGGGATTAATGAGTTTCTTAACAGCAGGAGTTCAAGAAGTAAGAGCATGGACAATAAAACAAGGAACAAAAGCTCCAAAGGCAGCAGGAAAGATTCACTCTGATATTGAAAGAGGATTTATTAGAGCAGAAGTTGTAAGTTATGATGATTTAGTTGAATGTGGTTCAGAAGCCAAAGCTAAAGAAAAAGGACTTTACAGACTAGAAGGTAAGGACTATGTAATGAGAGATGGAGATATAGTAAACTTTAGATTTAACGTATAATATCATATTTACATTTCATTAGCTTAAAAGTATTAGGATGTAATAAAATTCCTAATACTTTTTTGGTGTAACTAAATTTTTTGAAATTTATTTATTAAAAAAATCTTAATAAAGAAGGAATTTAGAAATATATAACGAATTATACTATAAATGTGGCTCAAAGTGGCAGGAAGTGGTTGAATGTAAATTTGAATCGCGATAAAGTATATAGAGGAGTATTTTTGTTGTTAAAGGTTTTAATGTATGTCTCTATATTATCCTGATTATGAGTGGCAAAAGCTTCAAGAAAAATTGAAAAATCTTTCATTAAGAAATAAATATGCAAGAAAATGCATTGATACCATGAATTTAAGAGAATATGCAATTATTGAAAAGGAAATAGTAAGTATAGGTATTTTAAATATGGTGGAGATTTTGAGCAAAGAAAAGGAATAAATACAATGATTCCAATGTTTAATTGGAAAAAATAATAGAAAGATGGAGGAACTTGAAATTTAATAAGGAGAAAGAAGATGGAATTTAAACACGTTTCAGTATTGTTAAATGAATGTTTAGAGAATTTAGCAATAAAAAAAGATGGAATATACGTAGACTGTACTCTTGGTGGTGCAGGACATTCTTCTCATATACTTAAGAAACTTTCAGAAGACGGAATGCTTATAGGTATAGATCAAGATACTGATGCATTGAAAGCTGCAAAAGAAAGATTAAAAGATTATGACAATGTAAAATATGTTCATAATAATTTCTATAATATTGATAATATATTAGAAGAACTGGAAATTGAAAAAGTAGATGGAATATTGATGGATTTGGGAGTTTCGTCTTATCAATTAGATGAAGGTGAAAGAGGATTTAGTTATATGAAAGATGCACCTTTAGATATGAGGATGAACAGAGACAATGATTTTTCGGCATATGATGTTGTAAACAAATACTCAGTAGACGAACTTTTTCGAATTATAAAAGATTATGGGGAAGAAAAGTTTGCTAGAAGAATAGCTAATTTTATTGTAGAAAGAAGGGAAACAAAAGATATAGAAACTACATTAGAATTAGTTGATATTATAAAGGATGCTATTCCGGCTAAAGCTAGAAGAGAAGGACCACATCCGGCAAAGAGAACTTTTCAAGCGATAAGAATTGAGGTAAATGGGGAATTAAGAATACTAAACAAAGCGATAGAAGATGGAGTAAAAAGACTAAACAAGGGTGGTAGAATGGCTATAATAACTTTTCATTCTTTAGAAGATAGAATTGTCAAACTAAAGTTTAGAGAATTAGCTGATCCATGTACTTGCCCAAAGGATTTTCCAATATGTGTATGTGGGAAAAAGCCAATGGTTAAACTTGTTAGTAGAAAAGCTATAGATCCAACAACTGAGGAAATAGAAGAAAATCCAAGGAGTAGGAGTGCTAAGCTTAGGGTCATAGAAAGAATTTAGTGGGAGTTATAAAATAACCGGGGTGTGAATATTATGATAGTAAAAGAATTTGATTATGTAAAAGGGAATACAGTTGTAAAACCAAATAGACAAATTACAGAGAGTGATAAAAAATATAAAGAATTAGAGCGTTCTAAAAAAAATAAACAAAAAAGAGAACATCAAAAGAAAAGAAAAACAAGAATTGCTAGTTTACAAATAGCAACTTTAATTTTGGTGATTGGCATGTTTGTCATATCAAGAGATACTAAGGTATATAATATGCAAAAAGAATTAACTTCTTTAAATAGTAAAATTAACACAATGATTGATGAAAATGAAGCTTTAAGAATTGAATTGTTGAAGGTAGGATCCTTAGATAATATAAAGGTAAATGCAGAAAGCAAATTAGGAATGAGTATTGCTACTAAAGATAATACAATGCAGATAGAAGTTCCAAGTAGTTATTTTGAAGAAGATAATAGTGCACAAGACGAAAATAAAACAGTATTGTCAAGAATTATGGATGCGTTTTTCTAATTAACGCATCCAAAGTTTTGTAAAAAGAAATAATGATGGAGGATTTGTTTTGAAAAAAAGGATTTATCACGATATTGCTAAAAGTAAAAAGAGAATAAGTCAGACATTTATAGCATTAATTGTATTACTTTTTGTACTTACGTTAAGACTGTCATATATTATGATAGTAAAACAGGAAGAATATTCAGCTATGGCAGAAGAGCAATGGACAAGTGAAGTTAAAATAGATGCTAAAAGAGGTAGAATTCTAGACAGAAATGGTGTTGAACTTGCTGTATCAGCTAATGTTTATAGGATAGACTTTGATTTGAATTCA
>SVCK01000086.1 GCA_015058375.1 Clostridium sp. | reverse complement strand
TAGAAAACTAACAAAGAAGGGGGTATATTATGATAAAAAAAATATCACAATATATAGGCGAGTTTAAAAAAGATACTATTTTAACGCCTGTATTAGTAGCACTAGAAGTATTTACGGAAGTTATTATTCCACTTCTTATGGCAAAAATAATTGATATAGGTGTTGGTGAAGGAGATATTGCATACGTTACAAAGATAGGAATAATCATGCTTTTATTTGCTTTTGCTTCATTAACATTTGGAGCACTTTCTGGTGTTTTTGGAGCAAGGGCTTCAGCTGGATTTGCTAGAAATTTAAGAAGAGAAATGTATTATAAAATTCAGGATTATTCTTTTTCTAATATCGATAAATATTCAACAGCTGGTTTGATTACTAGACTTACTACAGATGTAACTAATGTGCAAAATGCATTTCAAATGATTATAAGAGGATTCGCAAGAGCACCAATTATGTTGTTTTCTGCAATTTTTATGTGTTTTTATATCAATGCTAGAATGGCTTTGATTTTTGTTATAGCTATAATTTTCTTAGGTATTGCATTATATTTTATTATGACTAAGGCACATCCTTATTTTAAGACTGTTTTTGAAAAGTATGATGAGTTAAATGCTAGTGTCCAAGAAAATCTTAATGCAATTAGAGTTGTTAAGGCATATGTGCGTGAAGATCATGAAACTGTTAAATTTCATAAAGCTTCAGAAGTTTTATATAACTTTTTCTTAAAGGCAGAAAAGATAATAATTTGTAATATGCCTTTAATGCAATTTACTATGTACGCTTGTATAATGCTTTTATCATGGTTTGGAGCTAAGATGATTGTTGCTGATAATATGACTACTGGTGAACTTATGAGTCTTTTCACTTATACAACAAATATTCTTATGAGTTTAATGATTATTTCAATGATGATGGTTATGGTTATTATGGCGAAATCTTCAGGAGATAGAATTATTGAAGTTATTGAAGAGAAGAGTGACCTTGTAAATTGCGAAAATCCTGTAATGGAAGTTAAGAACGGAAATATTGTTTTTGATAATGTAAGTTTTAGTTATTCTAATGATAAGAATAAATTAAATTTAGAGAATATTAATCTTTCTATTAAATCAGGACAAACTATTGGAATAATAGGGGGAACTGGTAGTGCTAAGTCTACTCTTGTTCAGCTTATTCCAAGACTTTATGATGTTACAGAAGGTAGAGTTTTAGTTGGAGATACTGATGTTAGAGATATTGATATTGAGACTTTGAGAAATGAAGTTTCTATGGTTCTTCAAAAGAATGTATTATTTTCAGGAAGTATTAAAGAAAATTTAAGATGGGGAGATGAAAATGCTTCTGATGAAGAAATTATTAATGCATGTAAGTCTTCTCAAGCTGATGAATTTGTTCAAAAGTTCCCTGATAAATATGAGACTTATATTGAACAAGGTGGAAGCAATGTTTCAGGAGGTCAAAAGCAGAGATTGTGTATTGCTAGAGCTCTTTTAAAGAAACCTAAAATTCTTATTTTAGATGATTCTACAAGTGCTGTTGATACTAAGACTGATGCTTTAATTAGAAAAGCTTTCAAGGAAGATATACCAGATACTACTAAAATTATTATAGCTCAGCGTATTTCATCAGTTATGGAATCAGATAAGATTATTGTCTTAAATGATGGTAAGGTTGATGGTTTTGGAACTCATGAAGAGCTTTTAGCTAATAATGAGATATATAAAGAAGTTTATTATTCACAAGAAAAGGGGGCAGAAGATAATGGGTCAAGCAAAACAAATGCCTAAAAGAGGGCCTAGAGGAAGAGTGCCTATGGGAGCTTTTAAAGTAAAAGATTCTAAGGAAACTATAAAAAGGCTTTTAGGTTATGTGCTTAGTGCATATAAGAAACATCTTGTTCTTGTATTTATATGTATTGTTTTAAGCGCCCTTGCAAATGTATTTGGAACTTTATTTTTAAAGAGTCTTGTTGATGATTATATTGTTCCTTTAACTAAAGAAGTTAATCCTAATTTTGTACCATTAGTTAAGGCTTTAATTTATATTGCGATAGTTTATCTAATTGGAGTTGGAAGTACTTATATTTATAGTTTTATAATGATATTTGTATCGCAAGGATCTCTTAAAAAAATTAGGGATGATATGTTTGAACATATGGAAAAACTTCCTATTAAGTTTTTTGACACTCATGCACATGGAGATGTCATGAGTTTATATACAAATGATACAGATGCTTTAAGACAGATGATAAGTCAGAGTTTACCTCAAGTGTTTGCTGGTATAGTAACGATTGTTGGAGTATTCATTTCTATGATAGTTTTAAGTATTCCATTGACTATTGTTGAAGTTTTTATGGTATTTATTATTTTTAAAGTCACAAAATATATTGGTGGGGAAAGTGGTAAATACTTTGGTGAACAACAAAGAGATTTGGGTAAACTTAATGGATTTATTGAAGAAATGATTCAAGGACAGAAGGTTGTTAAAGTATTCTGTCATGAAGATAATGTAAAGGACGATTTTGACAAGGTTAATGATGCGTTATTTAATAGTGCTAATAAAGCTAATAAATATGCTAATATACTTATGCCGATTATGGGAAATTTGGGTTATATAAATTATGTATTAATTGCAATATTTGGTTCAGCTTTGGCTATAAATGGAATTGGAGGATTTACTTTAGGATGTATAGCTTCTTTCTTGCAGTTGGCTAGAACTTTCTCTCAAACTGTAAATCAGCTTTCACAACAAATAAACTTTGTAGTTATGGCTCTTGCAGGTGCTGAAAGAATATTTGCTTTTCTAGATGAAAAAGTAGAAACTGATGAAGGTTATGTTAGTTTAGTTAATGCTGAAATTGATGAAGAAGGAAATATTAAAGAAGTTTCTAATCATACAGGAAAATGGGCTTGGAAACATCCTCATGAAGATGGAAGTACAACTTATACAAAATTACAGGGTGATGTAGTATTTGATGATGTTGATTTTGGTTATAATGATAAGAAAATAGTACTTCATAATATAGATTTATTTGCAAAAGAAGGCCAGAAGGTGGCTTTCGTTGGAGCAACTGGGGCAGGTAAAACAACAATTACTAATCTTATAAATAGATTTTATGATATTCAAGATGGTAAGATAAGATATGATGGAATTAATATTAATAAGATTAAGAAACCAGATCTTAGAAGATCACTTGGAATAGTTCTTC
>SVCK01000085.1 GCA_015058375.1 Clostridium sp. | reverse complement strand
TATTATTTATATTAATATTACATTTTGTTTATAAAAAAACATCAAACCGTAAAAAATCCATAATCTTATCTTCCATCATAGTAATGTTGGTTTTTGGATTATTACATATAAATACATTTGGAAATATAATTCAGATTCTTTTCATTCAAGGTTTAGGTAGTATTTTTCAATTATACGGATATTTAAAAACAAAAAACATACTTATCCCAATATTTGTGCATTTATTAATCAATTGTAGTTCATGGATTCCACTTTTATTAGGAATCCATTAAAAAAATAATGGATTAAATATCCAATAATCTATTATTAGATGAATTATCTGTAGTAAAAACTATTTTACCTTCCATTTGTTCTTTTTGAACATCAGTTAAATTTAATTTATTGCATAAATCATCCATTGAAGTAATTAAAATACCCTGTCTTCTTAATTCCATAATTTTTTCCACATTTTGATAAGATAAACCAGGAACATTTTTTAACTGATCAATCGAAACAGTATTAATACTTATTATATTTAAATTCACTTCATTATATTTAGAATCTTCATTTATAGTTTTAAAGGAAATAAAGTTTGAACCTTGATTTTTATTTAAATCATCCTTATTTATTGAATGATTGATTGATTCATTTATTTCAAGTTTTTCATTTAATTTTTTCGAATAAGAACGAAATATAAAAATCAACCGAACAATAGCGACTATCCAGAAAACCACCGCCAAATCCACTACAATATCATTAAATATTTGGAAAGATAATAATAAAAAGGGAATAGAATAAATAAGCCCTTCATCAACCCATTTAGTCTCATTAACTCTCCAACCCATAAACATAAAAGTTAAACAACCAGTATATGGAAATAAAACAAATATAAGACCAGAATAATTAAAAATTTTTAATAAAATATTATTAGCCATATAACTCACTTTTAAATATAACTATATTAAATATATGATTTTCAAAATTTTAATACCTTCCTAAAAAAAATAGTTATTGTAAAAAAATAGAATATAATGTAATTACCTATTAATTCTCAGTAAAAAAGATATAATACCGATACAAAATACTTATTATGCAACTTACCTCACCATTACCAGTAACGCAGCTTCAAGGGAGAAAAACCATACAACAGGATTAAAAGTATTCATTAGATACAATACTAACACACTCAAACAGAGTTTCAAGTGAAAACAAAATTAAAGACATTGCTTGTCGCACAAAAAAATAGAGAAAATGAAGCAAATTATAATAATTCTTTTTTCTTTGCTTCAAATTCTTCTTCAGTTAGTAAACCCTCCTTATATAATTGTGCATATTTGATTAGTTCATCTGCATTGGAAGTTTGTGTTGTTTCATTTGTTACTTGTTGTTGGTTTGTTTTACTGTTGAAGTTTATCCATGCTTCATATAATAATTGGAAGTTTTCTTCAGTTGTATGTTTTAGTACTATTGAATCAAAGCCACTGATACTAATCACTATACTACTTGTTATGTGAAATGCTCCTGCTTTATCATAATCAATCGCATTAATATTTGCATAAGGAATGATTTTATCTCCCATTTGGGATTTTAGGAATATGCTGATTTTTTTAATAGTTAATTTGTCTTCTTCGACAAAACAGTATCCATCAATTATGTCTTCTTTGACATTTCCTAAAGTGCTTACTCTTTGTTCATGTAATTGACATTTAAAATCATATCCTGTTACTCCTAGTTGCATTGCTTTTTGTCTGTCTTTTTCGGCTTGAATTTTTGCTTGTTGTTGTGCTTTTATTGCATTACGTTCTGCTTTTTCTGCATTTTTTTGCATTTTTTCTGGGTTACTGTATTCTATTAATAATTCATCAATTCTTTCAGAGACATTTTCTGGTTGTAGAGTTCCATTTTGTAATTCCGATTTAATCTGTTTATTCATTTTCCCCCAAGTAGTGGAAACTTTAAATGATGAAATTCCATGGTCCCTCATTCTTTGGGTGAAAGTTACATTTCTCATTAAATTGCTTCCCATAATACTTTTTAATATTGCTTCCCCTTCTTTAACTTTTTGTTGGTGTTCTTGTTTTAGTAGACGTGTTTCTGCATTTTGTTTCTGTTTTTCAGCTTGTTTATCTTGGAATTCTTTGGTTTTTGACTTTACTTTATCAAACATTCCCATAATTAATCCCCCATTACTAATTAATACTAAAAAAAATATTGATTATTAATATGATTATAAATATATTCATTTTAGTATAAATACGTAGTATTAAGAATAAACATTAAATCATAATTGTTTTAATAATAGAAGTTATAAAAACAGGAGATTTCTATGTGAAATAAAATATGTAAAATCAATAATTCTATAATTAATTCTTTAAAAAAAGAAATAGAATGAGTGAAGTACATACTTCTTTTAGATAGGATAATATCTGAACATACCATCACTATCTAAATGTCTTTTTCTTGTTTGACCAGTTTTTTTATCCCTATAATAAATATCATTTTTAGTATTTATTCGTTGAGTGTCTTCATCAACATCCCAACTACTTTC
>SVCK01000084.1 GCA_015058375.1 Clostridium sp. | reverse complement strand
GATTCTAAGGTTTCTCTTCTTGCTCCTGGTCTAGCTGCTGAAATTGCATCTGCTGCCTGAACTAAGCAGGCTTCTAAAGATTCCATTTCAACATCCCCGTGATGAGCTGCTATAGCATTTATTACAACCGGTGATTCATGATATTTCTTTGCAAGATCTCCACCTATTACTGCATGTGGACCTTCTTGTTCTTGATCTACAGCCTTACCAATATCATGTAATAAACCAGCTCTTCTCGCTAGAGTAACATCTAAACCTAGCTCTGAAGCCATTAAACCAGCTAAATAAGACACTTCTATGGAATGCTTTAATACATTTTGACCATAACTAGTTCTATATTTCAATCTACCAAGGAGTTTAATTATCTCTGGATGTAAACCATGTACTGAAGTTTCAAGCGCTGCTTGTTCTCCCTCTTCTTTTATATCATTCTCAACATCCTTACGAGATTTTTCAACCATCTCTTCAATTCTAGCAGGATGAATTCTTCCATCCACTATTAACTTTTCTAATGCCATCCTAGCTACTTCTCTCCTAATTGGATCAAAGCTTGATAAAATAACTGCTTCTGGAGTATCATCAATAATTAAATCTACTCCTGTTAATGTTTCTAAGGTTCTAATGTTTCTACCTTCTCTACCTATAATTCTACCTTTCATTTCATCATTAGGTAAAGCAACTACATGTACAGTTGTTTCTGATACATGATCTGCAGCACATCTTTGTATAGCTGTTGTTATAATTTCTCTTGCTTTCTTTTCTGCTTCTTCTTTAGCTCTACTTTCGATTTCTTTAACCATTACTGCTGCATCATGAGTAATTTCCTTTTTGATTTCTTCTAATAGAATTTGTCTAGCTTCTTCACTAGATAGTCCCGAAATTTTCTCCAGCTCTATTCTACGCTGTTCACCTAATTTCTTAACTTCAACTTCCATATTATCGATTTCAGTAATTCTCTCATTAAGTGCATCATCTTTCTTTTGTAAAGCATCACTCTTTTTATCAAGTAATTCTTCTCTTTGAATCAATCTTCTTTCTAATCTTTGAAGTTCATTTCTTCTTTCTCGTGAGTCTCTATCCAAATCATTTCTCAATTTATGAACTTCTTCTTTAGCTTCTAAAATTGATTCTTTTTTTACAGCCTCTGCCTCTTTTTTAGCATTTTCTAAAACAAGTTCTGCTTTATTATATAATGCAGTAACTTTATTTTTAGTAGCTTTTTGTATTGCTTTATTTAGAATAGCACCTAATCCACACAATACAATTATATCTATTAATATTACTATTATTATTAAATACGTTGGCACGTAAACACCTCCTAAGCTTTTATTTATCTATCAGTAAATAAGAAAGCGTAGTTTGGTGTCATATTCTTCTTACTAATAGTAAGAATATGATAAACCAGTATTTGTTATTATTTTATCTGAAAAAAAGAATTATGTCAAGTTTGATAATAAAGGGTTATCTGTAATTACACTTGCTACATTCTTTTGAATTTCACTCTATTTTTCTTATATTACTATGTTTTATTATAACCTATTTTAAAATAATATATTTTTAACACTAAAAGGTATATAAGCTTTTTTAATCTTATATACCTTATGTTGTTTCTTTTTTTCACTATTTTTCTTCTGATGCTGAAACTTCTTCTTCTTTAGCACCATTATTTGTTATTTCTGTAATATCATCAATTAGTGGAAGATCATACTTCTCTCTTATTTGATTTTCTATATCTAATGCTATTTCTGGATTATCCTTTAAATATATCTTGGAATTTTCTCTTCCTTGTCCAAGTCTAATATCGCCATACGAGAACCAAGCACCACTCTTCTGAACTATACCTTCTTTAACTCCAACATCTATTATATTTCCAGTTCTTGATATTCCTTCATTATACATAATATCAAATTCTGCCTGTCTAAATGGAGGAGCCACTTTATTTTTCATAACCTTAACTCTTGTTCTATTTCCAATAATTGCATCAGAAGATTTAATAGAATCTATTCTTCTAACGTCTAATCTAACTGATGAATAGAATTTTAATGCTCTACCTCCAGTTGTAGTTTCTGGATTACCAAACATAACTCCAACTTTTTCTCTTAATTGATTTATAAAAATCGCAACACAATTAGTTTTCTTAATTGTACCTGTTAATTTTCTTAAAGCTTGAGACATTAATCTAGCTTGTAGACCAACATGTGAATCTCCCATTTCTCCTTCTATTTCAGCTCTTGGAACCAATGCTGCAACTGAATCGACAATTAATACATCTATAGCACCAGAACGTACTAATGCTTCAGCTATTTCTAATGCTTGTTCTCCTGTATCTGGTTGAGATACTATTAAATTTTCAGTATCTACACCTATTCTTCTTGCATATGATGGATCTAATGCATGTTCTGCATCAATAAATGCGACTGCCCCACCCATCTTTTGAGATTCAGCAGCAATGTGTAACGCAACTGTAGTCTTACCAGAACTTTCTGGTCCATATATTTCAATAATTCTTCCTTTAGGTACTCCACCTATACCTAATGCAATATCTAAATCTAAACTTCCTGTTGGAATAGCATCGATTGCTAAATGGCTATCTTCCCCTAGCTTCATTACCGATCCTTTACCAAATTGTTTTTCTATCTGACTCATAGCACTTTCTATTGCTTTTAATTTATCTTGATTAACCTTACTCAATATTTTGCACCTCTCTTTTTCCGCGAACTTATGTTCTGTATTTATTATAAATTAAGTTTTTGTTATAGTCAATATTTATTTAGACTTAAAAATCATTCTTTTTAAGTCTAAACACTTTTAATATTTTTAAACATATTATTTTACTTTTCTTTATAATTTATTTTTTATAAATGCTTACATTCTATAAATACATTTAAATAACGCAAGAAAAACTGCCTCAAACAAATTATTTAAGACAGCTCTTTTCTCTTCTTTACTTAGTTGTTGATATTGAATTTTTATTTTTAACAAAATAATCTATTCCAGATATAATTGTTATGATAACAGCTATTGCAATTAATACTTGTGGCATATATGTAAAAAACCATGTTAAAAATCCACTTTCATCTATAATTGCTTGTAAATATGCCATTGTTCCAATATTAACTTTTATAAGCAATACAATAATAGCAACTATTTGAATAACTGTTTTAATTTTTCCCCACCAGCTTGCTGCTATAACATTTCCTTCTGAAGCTGCAACTGTCCTTAACCCAGACACAGCAAACTCACGAGCTATTATTATTACAGCTGCCCATCCAGGAACAACATGCAATTCAACTAAGGATACAAGTGCTGATGTAACTAGTAGCTTATCAGCAAGCGGATCCATAAACTTACCAAAATTAGTTATTTGATTTCTACTTCTTGCAATATATCCATCTAACTTATCTGTTAAAGATGCTAATATAAATACAAACGTAGCTATAAATGTTCCATAAGGAATTTCTGTAGCCGCTATAAATATAAGAAATATAGGCACTAAAAATATTCTTCCCAATGTTAATTTATTCGCAAGATTCATAATTTACAACTCCTACTAAATCATATTCTGTACAATCTGTTATCTTTACTGATACAATTGTACCTTTCTTTATATCTTTAGTACTCTTAAAGAATACATTACCATCAATTTCTGGAACCATTTCATAATTTCTTCCATAGTAATATTCATCATTCTTTCCTTCAACAAGGATATCATAAATATTATTAACTTTCAATTTATTTATTTCTTCAGATACCTCTTTTTGAATAAGCATTGCCTTTTTTTCTCTTTCTGCTTTTACTTCTTCTGAAATTTGATTTTTCATCCTTGCTGCAGCTGTTCCCTCTTCTTGAGAATAGCTAAACACTCCAACTTTATCTAGCTTATATTCTTTTAAGAAATTTATAAGTTCATTAAAGTTTTCTTCAGTTTCTCCTGGAAAACCTACTATCAATGAAGTCCTTAATATTACACCCTTTATTTTCTTTCTTAAATTTTCAATCATAGAAATGATATATTCTTTATTAGTTTTTCTTCCCATAAGTTTTAAAATATCAGAACTAATATGCTGAATTGGTAAATCAAGATATTTTAATACTTTATCATTACTTGCTATTTCATCTATTAATTCATCATAAATTTCTTCAGGATAACAATATAAAACTCTTATCCATTCAATACCTTCAATTTTAGATAATTCTCTTAAAAGTTCATGAAGTTTCTTAGCACCATATATATCACTACCATACATTGTTGTATCTTGTGCTACTAATATAATTTCTTTAACCCCTTGTCTGCTTAAAAGTTCTGCTTCTTCTATTATACTTTCCATTTTCCTACTTCTAAACTTACCTCTTATTTTGGGAATAATGCAGTATGTACAAAAATTATTGCATCCTTCAGCTATTCTTAAATAAGCTGTATGTCCTTCTGTAGTTAAAATTCTGTCACCTTCATTTATATTTTTATCAGAATAATTTACTGCTAAAGATTTTTTACGTTCTTTTATATAATTTGTAATATAATCATTAATCTTATTGTAATCATTAACTCCAAGCATTATATCTATTTCAGGCATAAGTTCTATAAGTTCTTCGCCATATCTTTGAGTAAGACAGCCTGTTGCAATTAATAATTCACATTTATAATTTTTCTTATATTCTGCCATTTCAAGAATTGTATCTATAGATTCTTGTTTAGCTTTCTCTATAAATCCACATGTATTTACAATAATTATATCAGCATCTTTAGGATTATTAGTAATTTCATACTCTTTACTCATCGTTCCTAATATTATTTCTGAGTCTATTCTATTTTTGTCACAGCCTAGGCTTACCATTCCTACTTTATATTTTTTCAAGTTCATTTCCTCCTGCGTACTATTAAACATTCATAAATTCAATTTTATAACTCTTTACTCTTCATTACAAGTCAAATTTCATCATTTTCTTCCGAATTATTTTCTAAGTCAGCCTTTCCTATCAACACCTGTCTTGGTCTACTTCCATCTTTTTTAGATATTATTCCTCTTTCCTCAAGCTGCTCCATTATTCTAGAGGCTCTATTAAATCCAATTCTAAGTCTTCTTTGTAAAAAGGATGTTGATGCCTGTTCATATTCAACCACAATTTTAATTGCTTCTGATAAAAGTTCATCTACATCATCTTCACTTGTGCCAATATCTTTTCCTTCTGCCTCATTATTTATATGATCTAATATTGCTTCTTCATATTTAACAGCCTCATGGTCTTTTTTAATAAACTGCACAACACTTTCAACTTCTTCCTCTGATATAAAGCATCCTTGAACTCTTAGAGGTTTATTTTCACCAACTGGTGCATAAAGCATATCTCCTCTTCCAAGAAGTTTTTCTGCTCCTGAACTATCGAGAATTGTTCTAGAATCTACTTGTGATGAAACTGCAAATGATATTCTCGAAGGAATATTAGCTTTTATAACACCTGTAATAACATCTACTGAAGGTCTCTGAGTTGCAATAACAAGATGCATTCCAGCAGCTCTTGCCATTTGGGCTAATCTTCCAATATAATCTTCTACATCATGAGGACAAACCATCATTAAATCTGCAAGCTCATCTACAATAATAACTATATATGGCATTTTTTCATCTACAAGACCTTTTTCATATAGTTTATTGAAAGAGTCAATATTTCTAACCCCT
This sequence comes from Clostridium sp., assembly GCA_015058375.1. GTDB lineage: Bacteria > Bacillota > Clostridia > Clostridiales > Clostridiaceae > Clostridium. Next base: position 3,157 of record SVCK01000084.1, on the reverse strand, counting down.
TTTTCTGCAAACTGATTATATCTTTTATTCATTTCATTTACAGCCCAATTTAATGCAGCCGCTGCCTTTTTAGGTTCAGTTACTACTGGTATTAATAAATGCGGAATTCCATTATAAACATTTAATTCAACAACCTTTGGATCAACCATTAAAAGTTTTACATCATCAGGAGAATATTTGTACAATATACTTATAATAAGTGAATTTATACAAACACTTTTACCAGAACCAGTAGCCCCTGCAATTAATGTATGAGGCATCTTACTTAAATCCCCCACAACACATGCTCCTCCAATATCCTTTCCTAGTGCAAAAGCAAGCTTATTTTTAGAATTAACAAATTCATTAGAATCAAGAACTTCTCTTAAAAGCACTGGTGTCTGACTCTTATTTGGCACTTCTATACCAACAGCTGATTTGCCTGGAATAGGAGCTTCTATTCTAACTCCTGAAGCTGCTAAAGCCAAAGCAATATCATCAGCTAAATTTACTATTTTACTTACCTTTACTCCTGGACTTGGTTGAAGTTCATATCTTGTTACAGAAGGACCTTTACTAACCTGAAGTACTTTTGCTTCAACTCCAAAGCAACCTAAAGTTTCTGTAAGCTTATCAGCACTTTCTATAAGTTCTTTTTTATCATTGCTATTTAGCTCTGTTTTAGCACTTCCTTTTAACAATTCTGTACTTGGAAATATATATTCCTTTTTTTCACCTTCGGCATTTATAACACTATCAATTTCTTTGTTCATCATTTCTTTCATGTCACTATCAATAGTATTCTTCTTTTTAGGTTTTTCTATAGAATTTTGTACTTTTGTTTGCTCTTGTGCTTCCTCAGTTACATAATCATTCATAATATTAACTATTGGCACATCTTTATTTGCTTCAACATCAAACTCATCATCATATGCATAATCTATATTAGAATTTTTCATAAAATCTAGTATTTTTATTTTATTATTTACACCCTTTAAAAATTCTTCTTTAGAAGAAGGAACTGTTTCATTTTCTCTCTTTTTAAGTTTAATAAAATTATCTTTAACCGCATAACCTTGTCTTGTTTTCTTTCTTTCCCTATTTTTATATTCCATACCTTTTATTTTTGCCATTTCACTAATTTTAAATACTGAAAAATTAAAACTTAATATTCCCGAAATAATTAGAGCTGTAATATATAACAAATAGCATCCTACAAATCCAATTAATTTATAAAGAGGATATGATATCATATACCCAATAATTCCACCATTAATACTCTTTTTACCATCCGCAACATTACTAATTAGTGTAAATAAATTATCACCAAACATTTCCGGATCGTTTGCTCCTTGTATATAAAATGTTGCACTTATTAATATCATAATTAAGTAAAGCATTGTTACTCCAGCAAATCCTTTACCTAAATTAAAATTTCCTCTTCCTTTAAAATAGCTATAACCTAAATATAAAAGAAATATTGGTAATAAATTTGTTCCTGTTCCAATAAGCAGATAGCTTATTTTTTGAGAAAAGCTAGATAAGAAACCAGCAAAATTTGTATAAATAGCTATAGCAGTAAGTATTCCAGCTGCAATAAATATAATTCCTTTTATTTCAACGTCTCTTATATCATCTTTTACACTTGCATCTTTCTTTTTCTTAGTACTACTCTTTTTTTTCTGTCTGCTCAATCAAACCACCTCACCTTAGTTATTTCTACAAAGCTTGTCTATTTCCTTTTATCAATAAATTTAACCTGCCACTTTTATACTTTAAAAATATTTAAAAAGAAAATAAAAAGTTGATAATATATAGCATCATTATACAAATAAAACTTTATTCAATGCTAACCACCATATATTACCAACCTTATTTATCGTTTATTTTTTCTCTTCCTTTATTAATTCATTAAGCTTATCTAATGCTTTGCTTATTCCTCCGACCTCGTTAATAAGTCCACAATCTACCGCTTGTTTTCCTATAAGCATTGTTCCTACATCATTTAAAAGTTCATCTGTCTGCATCATATAATTTTCTAAATCTTTGCTACTTATATTTGATGTTCTTACGATAAAATCATTTATTCTTTCTTGCATTTTTTTGAAATAATTAAATGTTTGAGCCACTCCAATAACAAAGCCATTCATTCTAACTGGATGTATTATCATTGTTGCAGATGGTGTTATAAATGAATAATCAGCAGATGTTGCAAGGGGAACTCCTATAGAATGTCCTCCACCTATAACAATAGAAACGGTTGGTTTTGATATTGAATTTATCATTTCTGCAATTGCAAGACCAGCCTCAACATCTCCTCCTACAGTATTTAATACAATTAACACACCCTCCACTTTATCATTCTGCTCAATAGATATTAGCTGAGGAATTATATGCTCATATTTGGTTGTTTTTGTTTGTGGTGGAGATACGTTATGCCCTTCTACCTGTCCTATTATAGATAATACTTGTATTCTTTCATTTGGAGCTATAACTGAAGTATTTCCAAACTCTTTAATAGCATTAATTTTATCATTATTTTTTATATCTTCTTTTCTTTTAACATCAGTCTTTTTTTCCATAAAAATAATCCTCCTATACGTTATTATTTTGTTCAGGAGAATTATATTTATACTATATTAATTCTAATAGTATAGGTGAAATGCTTTATGAAGTGCATTTACTGCCTTTTCAAGATTATCTGTACCTATTAAACACCAAATTGTCATATGAGAATCTGCTGTTTGTAAAACTTTAACGCCACTATCTGATAGAGCTTTATAAATTTTAGCCATAACTCCTGGAATTCCTTTCATTCCAGCTCCTACCAATGCAACTTTACTAAGATTTTCAGTTACAGTAGCTTTAATTTTATATTTATTTAATATAGATTGCATAACATCTTTTGATGATGAAGCAATTGTAAATATTTGTTTATCAGGAAAAATATTAATTAAGTCTAGAGAAATTTTATTGTCTGCAACAATTTCTAAAATATTATTATAATGTTCATTATCCTTGTTATCCTCAAGACTTACACATACCTGAATTCTATCATTATGGCTCGTAATACCTGTAACAGGTTTTTTATTAGTTCTATCCCCAACGCTATTTATAATAGTACCTTCACAGTCACTCATAGTATTTTTAATTACTAATGGAATATTACCTGCTTTAG
>SVCK01000009.1 GCA_015058375.1 Clostridium sp. | reverse complement strand
AGAAGTAGATAAGAGTATAAGGCAAATGTTAAAAGATTTAAAGGAAAATAAGGGTAAGCTTAAGTCTTGTAACTGCTCTAAAAGTGGTCATGAAGTAATGAGTGTAGGCTTTTTAATAGATGAAAAACAAAATATTTCTTGTAGTATTAAATTGAAAAATAGGATTAATAAACAAGTGAATGGAAAAGATAATAAAAAAGCTATTTCATTATTGATAGATAAACAAAAAAAGAGCTTTGAAAAGAATAAAAATACAGAAAAATCATTGTGTTATAAGTACTTAAAGTTATTAAGTGAAAATAAATTTGCATCTTTAGATTTTACAGTTTAGTATCATAATAAATATAGTGATTAAGTTTAACTAATTATATATTTTTGTAATAAACAGCTACATTATGAAGTAAAATAATAATGTGGTTGTTTATTTTTTTGAAATATTTTAGAGCAAATTAACAAAATAGTATAAAAAAGTGCTATTATGTTAATTATAAATGATGCGAACAATTTAGGATGAGGTTTCAGATGGTAATTTTTTATTTGATTTTATATTTTATATTTCTTACATTAACATTAATGTTTTTTAATGGAGCAAATAGAAAACATAAAAAAAGATGATAGTAAAATTGTGAACATGTAAAGGAATATAGTTGTTCAAGTTACTGCAAATAAAAAGGAGCTTGGTATCCGGCGAAAGACTGACCAAGCTCCTACTAAAAGCACTAATTGACTCACTGTGCTTAAATAGCATATCACATACAATTAAATATGACAAGTCTATTTATATAGTGTTTTTTAAAAATACATGGAAAAAAGCATAATTAGAAAGTATAATAGATTTTAGTTTAATAAATATGTGAGGAAGAGACTAATGAATAAATTCAAAAAGGTTTATATAGAAATTACTAATGTTTGTAATTTGAATTGCAATTTTTGTCCTAAGACTGGTAGAAGTAAAGAATTTTTAAGTGTTGATAAGTTTAGAAAGATATTAGAAGAAGTAAGACCTTATACAAAGTACATATATTTTCACTTGATGGGGGAGCCTCTATTAAATAAAAACTTAAAAGAGTTTTTAAATATTGCTTATGAAGAAGGTTTTAAAGTAAATTTAACTACTAATGGGACTTTAATACCAAAGGTTAAAGATATTTTATTAAATGCAAAGTCTTTGAGGCAGATTAATATTTCTCTTCATAGTTTTGAAGCTAATGATAATGGTATTTTATTTAGTGATTATTTTAATAGTATATTTGACTTTGTTAAGGAAGCTAACGAAAGTACAGATATTATATGTGCTATGAGGCTATGGAATATGGATAGTAGTACTTTAAAGGGAGAAAATGATTTAAATGATAAAATTCTTGATGAAATGAGCAAGATTATAGGATATGAAGGTAATCTTTCACAAAACTTAGCAAGAGATGGCAAAGTAAAAATAAAAGATAGAATGTATCTAAATGGAGCAGAAAAATTTCAATGGCCTGCAATGAATATTGAACCTTTAGGAGATATAGGATTTTGTCATGGGTTAAGAGATCATTTTGGAATTTTGGTAGATGGAACAGTAGTACCATGTTGTCTTGATGGAGAAGGGAATATACCTCTTGGAAATATATACGAAAAGCCTTTGAAACAAATTCTTGAGGGAGAAAGAGCAAGAAGGATTTATGATGGTTTTTCAAGAAGAAAAAGAGTAGAAGAACTATGTAAGAGATGTGGATATAGTGAAAAGTTTAAGTAGCAATATATCATAAAAAAAATAGTACCTATAAACAGAGCACTAGAAAAAGTGTTTTGTTTATAGGTACTTTTTTAAACATTAGTTAGATTTTTTAAAGATATATCTAAAACTTTAAATGAATGGGTTAGAGCTCCACATGAAATATAGTCTACTCCTGTTTCACCATAGGATCTTATAGTATCAATAGTTATGTTTCCAGAACACTCAGTTATTGCTCGTCCATCTATTAATTCAACCATTTCTTTAGCAAATTCAGGAGTCATGTTATCTAGCATTATAATATCAGCTCCAGCTTCAATTGCATCTAAAACTTGTTCTTTAGTCTCTGTTTCAACCTCAATTTTTGTAGTGAAAGAAGAATGCTTTTTTGCAAGAGCAACAGCTTGTTTTATTCCTCCAACAGCTGCAATATGATTATCTTTTATAAGTACTGAATCAGAAAGTGATAATCTATGATTTGCACCTCCACCACATAAAACAGAGTATTTATCTAAATGTCTGTAAAGTGGAGTAGTCTTTCTTGTATCTACTAATTTGCTTTTTAATCCTTTGAGTTTTGAAGAATAATTATAAGTAGTAGTAGCTATACCGCTCATTCTTTGCATTAGATTTAGGGCAATTCTTTCACCCATTAATATATTTCTTGTATTTCCAGTTATGTTTCCGATGATAGTTTTAGAAGTTACTTTATCACCATCTTCAACATGAAAATTACAATTTACATTTCCAATAACTTCAAACACTCTTTTGAAAACAGGTATTCCGCATATTATACCATCTTCTTTTGCTATAATAGAAGCAGTTGATACACTTTCTTCTGGAATTAAAGCGTTAGTTGTTATATCTCCAAAAGGCATATCTTCTTGAATTGCCTTTTTTATTAAATCATCAATTATTAAATAATTTAACATAGTTTTCATCTACCCTTTCTTTTAGAAAATCTACTAAGTCATCCCTTGAAGGATAAGTGGTTATATCATTATAGAGTTCATTGTTAATTTTTTGAGCACATCTATAGCCAAACACAACACCTTCAAGAAGTGAGTTGCTTGCGAGTCTATTACTACCATGAACTCCAGTACATGCTGTTTCTCCTAAAGCAAAGAGAGCATTTAAATTTGTTTCACCATAAGTATTAATTTTAATTCCTCCCATTGCATAGTGATGAGCAGGAGAAATAGGAAGCATGTCCTTTTCCATTCTATATCCTCTTTTTAGACATTCATTATAAAGGAAAGGGAATCTATTAATTAGAAAATCTTTACCTAAGTGTCTTAAATCAAGATACACATAAGGAATATCTGGATTTTTAGCTATTTCATTTAAAATTGCTCTAGAAACAACGTCACGAGGTTTTAGTGAATCTACGAATTCTTCGCCTTTAAGATTTTTGATTATACCACCTTCACCTCTTAAAGATTCAGATAGAAGAAGTCTTTTGCCAATAGAGTCTTTTTCATATAATACTGTAGGATGAAGTTGAAGATAATTAATATCTTTAATTTCAATATCATTCTTTAAAGCAATGGCAATTCCATCACCAGTTAAACATGGAAAGTTTGTTGTAGATTTAAATAAGCCTCCAAGACCGCCAGTGGCTAAAATGGTAACCTTAGAGTGAATTTGGAAAGTAGCATTATTTAAAGAACATATGCCTCCTAAACATTTATTGTTCTTTTTCATAATATCAATTAGTTTGCAATGTTCAATAACCTTTATATTATCTCTTTTTTCAAGTTCCTCATAAAGAGATTCCATAATAAATCTTCCAGTTTCATCTTTTATATGAGCAATTCTGAAAGTACTGTGACCTCCCTCTCGTGTATAGTTTAGTGAGCCATCTTCATTTCTATCAAATTTGACGTTAAGATTTATAAGTCTTTCGATATTTGCACGAGATTCTTTTACAAGAACTTCAACAGCTGTTCTATCATTTTTATAGTTTCCTGCTTTTAGAGTATCTTCAATATAAGAATCTAAATCTGCATCGTTTAAAAGAGCAGAAATTCCTCCTTGAGCTAGATATGAGTTACAATCTTTTAAACCTTCTTTTGTAACAATAATTATATTTAGATTTTTATTAAGGTTTAAAGCTGTATATATTCCTGCGATTCCACTTCCTGCAATTAAGACATCACAAGTTTTATTCATAGTTTAGTCATCTCCTAATTTATGCATGTTTTGTAATGCATTGTATGCTTTTATTCTTGAATTTTCATCGATGATTATTTCATTAGTTTCATTTAAAAGACAATCATATATTTTCTGAAGATTTGTCATTTTCATATTAGGACATATCATTGAATTTTTTAATGTAATAAATGTTTTGTTTGGATTTTTTAACTTCATCTGATGTATAACACCTTCTTCTGTAACAACAATAAATCCTGTTGATTTTGATGAAGAAGAATAATTAATAATTTCAGAAGTACTTCCAATAAAATGTGCTAAATCACGTACTGATTTATTACATTCAGGATGAACTAAAATTTCATAATCAGGATATTTTTCTTTTAACTCTAGTATATCCTCTACTTTAACTCGTTCATGAGTTGGACAGAAACCTTGATATAGTATGAAGTTCTTTTCTGGAAAATGCTCAGCAATGAAACTACCAAGGTTTTTATCAGGTAAGAAGATGATATCCTTTTCTTTTATATTTTTCATTATTTTTAGAGCTGATGATGATGTAACACAAACATCAGACATAGCTTTAATATCTAAATTAGTATTTATATAGCTTATAATTTTTGCAAAAGGATGCTGCGCCTTTAATTGCTGAAGCTTGTCCGCTAATGCCATATCTGCCATTGGACATCGTGATTCTTCAGCAGGTAATAAAACCTTTTTTTGAGGAGATAAAATCTTTGCACTTTCAGCCATAAATCTTACGCCACAGAAAACAATAAGGTTGCAATCTGATTCAACTGCTTTTTTTGAAAGGAAATATGAATCTCCTATAATATCAGCAATATCTTGAACTTCAGCTGGCTGATAAAGGTGTGCTAAAATTAATGCTTTTTTTTCTTTTTTTAGTCGGTTGATCTCTTTTACTAAATCCACTTTACACAACTCCTTATAGATTATACAAGTGTATATACACTTGTATAAAAGTTTAAGACAAATAATGTATTTTGTCAATTTTGAGTATTGTATAAAAAAAATAAGAATGTCAATAATTGAAATATAAGGAGTGATAGAAATGAGTAAAAATAGAAAATATATATTATCAATAGCAATCGTGTTTACATGTTTGTTTACTATGAGTTTTTATGCTTTTGATAAATATTTATATAATAGAAAAGAAAAAATAGAAGAGGAACATCAACAAACTCTAGCAAGAGAAAGTAAAAAAACTTTAGATAATAGTATGATAGTTATTTTATATAAGAATGATATTAAAGAACAAGAAACAACACTTAAAGAACTTAAAAAAAATTTAGGAGTAAACGATGATCTAAGTGAGGATGAACTAACAAATATATTATCAGAAAAAGGATATGATTTAGATGGCATATATGATAAAGAAATAATTTATAGAAGAGAAATTAAAGATAGTATAGAAGCAAATATGTACTATTTAGGTGAGTGTGATGGATGTATTGCTATATATACAAGTGATGAACAACAAAATTTAACAATTACAGATCCACAGAATGATATTTTTAGAGTTGGTAAAAAGTTTAAAGATTTGACTAAAAATGATCAAGAAATAATTAAAAATAGAGAATTGAAATTTAAAAGTAAAGATGAAGCAGAGGAAAAGATATCTGAATTAATATCATAGGATTAGAGTTGTTATATAAATAATAAAGGGGTTGCCAAGATTAAAAGTTTCAAACATTAGAAATCTTGAATTTACGGCAACTCCTTATTTTTATTATGTAATGCTATTTATAATATAATGAATAGTTGAAAGATTTATGTTTAAATGATAAAGTATAATAAGGATTTGATGAGAACATATTTTCACATTTACTGGAGGAAAAAATATGTACGAATATATAAAAGGAAAATATATAGGAATTAATAAAGATTATATAATAGTGGAAAATAATAATATAGGATATAAAATATTTACCTCAGGATCTACTATGTCAGAAATGCCTCAAAGTGGTGAAGAAGTAATGCTTTATATAGAACAGATAGTGAGAGAAGATTTTATAGGTTTATATGGATTTGTAACAAAAGAAGAATTACAAATGTTTAAACTATTAATTTCGATAAGTGGAGTTGGTGCAAAGGCAGCTCTTTCATTGCTTTCTATAAGTAGAGTAAATAACTTAAAGTATGCAATTGTAATAGGAGATGAAAAACATATTTGCAGAGCACCAGGGATAGGTAAAAAGACAGCTGGTAGAATCATTCTTGAACTTAAAGAGAAACTTAAGAAAGAAGATATGATTATTGATAAAACAGAAGAAAGTGATTTGGTATCAGCGCAAGAAAATAATGAATATGCATTGGTTATAAATGAAGCTAGCGAGGCTCTTATGGCTTTAGGATATAGTGAAAAAGAAACCGAAACTGCATTAAAGAAAGTAAATAAGGAAGATACTGTAGAGAATATTATTAAGAGTTGTTTGAAAGTTTTAATGGGATAGGAGGTTTTGTTTTAAATGGAGAGAATCATTACTCCTAATGAATTAGCTGAGGATAATAGTGAGTTAAGTTTACGTCCTCAGAGAATTAGTGAATATATTGGGCAGGAAAAAGTTAAGGAAAGATTAGATATATTTATAAAAGCTGCTCAAAAGAGGAATGAAGCATTAGATCATGTTCTTTTATATGGACCTCCAGGATTAGGAAAGACTACTCTTGCTAACATTATAGCAAAAGAAATGGGAGGAAATTTGAAAGTTACTTCAGGACCAGCTATAGAGAGAGCTGGAGATTTAGCAGCAATTTTAACATCTTTAAAAGAAAATGATGTTTTATTTGTAGATGAAATACATAGACTTAATAGAAGCGTTGAAGAAATTCTATATCCTGCTATGGAAGATTATGCTCTTGATATAGTTATAGGAAAAGGCGTGGCAGCTAAATCAATAAGATTAGATTTGCCACCTTTTACTTTGATAGGAGCTACAACTAGAATTGGTATGCTTACAGCACCATTAAGAGATAGATTTGGTGTTATGTGTGCCATGGAGTATTATAATGAAAATGAATTGAAGGAAATAATAATAAGAAGTGCTCTTGTTTTAGGCTGTAATATAACAGAAGAAGGTGCTATTGAAATAGCAAGAAGGTCAAGAGGAACACCAAGAATAGCAAACAGGCTTTTAAAAAGAGTTAGAGATTATTCAGAAGTCTATTCAGATAATCTTATAAGTTTAAAGGAAGCAAGGAAAGCTTTAGAACTTCTTGAAGTTGATGACAAAGGTTTTGATAGAGTTGATAATAAAATATTAGAAGCAATAATTGATAACTTTGGAGGAGGACCTGTTGGAATAGAAACATTATCTTATTTTATAGGAGAAGAACTTGGTACTTTAGAAGATGTTTATGAACCTTATTTGTTACAAGGAGGATATATTATAAGAACTCCAAGAGGAAGAGTTGCAACTGAAAAAGCTTATAATCATCTAGGAAGAAAGATGGTTAGAGAAGGAAAACATGGGGAACAAAAAAGTTTCTTTTAAATAAAGAATTACAGGGAGTGTTAATATTGAAAGTTACAGATTTTAATTTTGATTTACCAGAGGAGCTTATTGCACAGCATCCATTAGAAAAAAGAGATAGTTCAAGACTTATGGTTTTGAATAGAGAAACTGGTGATATAGAACATAAGGTTTTTCATGATATTATAGATTATTTAAATGAAGGTGATACTCTTGTTTTAAATAATACAAGAGTTATGCCTGCAAGACTTATTGGTGAAAAAGAAGGAACAGGCGGAAAAATTGAATTTCTATTGTTAAAGAGAATTGATAAAGATAGATGGGAATGCTTGGCTAAGCCTGGTAAAAGCGCAAAAGTTGGTAGAAAGTTTGTTTTTGGTGAAGGAAAACTAAAAGCTGAAGTAGTTGATGTGTTAGAAGATGGTAATAGAATTGTTGAATTTTCTTATGAAGGAATTTGGGAAGAAGTTTTAGATTCTTTAGGGGAAATGCCTCTTCCACCATATATTCATGAAAGATTAGAAGATAGAGAAAGATATCAAACTGTTTATTCAAAGGAAAATGGTTCTGCAGCTGCACCAACAGCAGGATTACATTTTACAGAAGAATTGTTACAAAAGATAAAAGACAAAGGTGTAAACATTGCATATGTAACTTTACACGTTGGGCTTGGAACTTTTAGACCAGTAAAAGTTGATACAATTGAAAATCATGATATGCATTCAGAATATTATGTTTTAGATGAAGAAAATGCAAGCATTATTAATAATGCAAAGGAAAATGGAAAGAGAGTAATAGCTGTAGGAACAACATCTACAAGAACATTAGAAACAATTGCAGATGAAAATGGAAGAGTTAAAGCACAAAGTGGATGGACAAAAATATTTATTTATCCAGGTTATAAATTTAAGATAATAGATAATTTAATTACAAACTTTCATTTGCCTGAATCAACACTTATTATGTTAGTATCAGCATTAGCAGGAAGAGAACATGTATTAAATGCTTATAATGAAGCTGTAAGACAAAAATATAGATTCTTTTCTTTTGGAGATTCAATGTTTATAAAATAATTAAGGAGTGAAATAATGTCTAAAAGATATACATTACTAAAGAAGGATGGAAAAGCAAGAAGAGGAGAATTCAGAACACCTCATGGAACTATTCAGACACCAGTATTTATGAATGTTGGTACGCTAGCAGTTATAAAAGGTGCCGTATCTACAATGGATTTAAAAGAAATAGGATGTCAGGTAGAACTATCTAATACATATCATTTACATTTAAGACCAACTGATAAAGTAGTTGCAAAGTTGGGAGGATTGCATAAATTCATGAATTGGGATAGACCTATCCTTACTGATTCAGGTGGATTTCAAGTCTTTTCACTTGCTAACATAAGAAAAATAAAGGAAGAAGGAGTTTATTTTAATTCTCATATTGATGGACATAAAATATTTATGGGACCAGAAGAGTCAATGCAAATTCAAAGCAATCTT
>SVCK01000083.1 GCA_015058375.1 Clostridium sp. | reverse complement strand
CTCTGATATAGTAGTAATTTTTAATTGTTTACTTGGAAAAAAGTTTTGCAAATCTATTGATGAATTACACATAATAAATACCTCTTAAATATATTGATATATTAATTATATCATATATACGGATAATTAAGGAAGAACCATTCTTATCTTAGCATTTATAAAACAATAGTTCCGCAGTCACAACCCTCAAAAAAGTAGTCATTCAGCCACACCTATACCCTTTGTCAGTGGTCAGAACTATTGTCACGGAACAAAAAAGGGTGAACCAACGGTCTACTCGCTTTTGAGTAATCCATCAGAAACCCTTTGTTTTAGGCCTTTTCTGGCACCTATTTTATTTTTGTTGGGACAGAAGACAGACCGTCTCCACATGACTTGTTTGAGGAAACATATCAACTGGCTGAACTTCAATTGTTTTATATCCAAGCTCATCCAATATCTTTAAATCTCTTCCAAGCGTACTTGGATCACAAGAGACATACACTATTTTTTCTACATTTGTTTTGCCGATAGCTTCTAATAATTTTATATCACAGCCTTTTCTTGGAGGATCTACAACTATAACATCTGCTTTTATACCATCATTAATAAGCTGTGGAATAATCACCTCGGATTTACCCACAAAAAACTCCACATTCTCTACATCATTCAATTTTGCATTTTCTCTCGCATTAATTATTGCAGGTTCTACTATTTCTACACCATACACATTTTTAGCTTTTTGAGATAAAAATAATGTTATAGTACCTGTTCCACAATAAGCATCAAACACTACTTCATTACCAGATAGACCAGCATATTCTAATGCTTTATTATATAAAGCCTCAGTTTGAACCGGATTAACTTGAAAAAATGATAATGGTGATATATTAAACTTAAACTCACCTATGTAATCCTGAATATTATCTTCACCATATAGTGTTATACACTCTTCACCTAATATAACATTTGTATTTTTAGAATTAACATTTAAAACAATACTTTTTACATCTGTTATAGAAGAACTTATTTCTTCTATAAATTCTTTTATATGAGGAACTTCTTTAGTTGTTGAAACAAGCACAACCATAACATGACCTGTTTTGAATCCTCTTCTAATCATTATATGTCTTAATATTCCATCAGAATAAAATTCTCCATCTCTTGTTGCTGGTTCAATATTATTTTTCACAATCCACTTCTTAGTTATATCTCTCACTTTATCCGCAACATTATCTTGTATTAAACAGCTTTCTATATCAATTATGTTATGACTTCTTGATGCATAAAATCCAATAACAACCTCACCATTAACCTTACCTATAGGAAGCTGAACTTTATTTCTATATCTATATGGATTTTCTTCCATTCCCAAAGGATATTTAACTAAATCTCTCGATAACCCGCCTATTTTTGAAATACAATCCTTTACTCTTTCCCATTTAAAATCAAGTTGTTTTTTATAATTCATATGTTGAATAGAACAGCCACCACATCTTTTAAAATTAGAACATTTAGGCTCTACTCTATCAATAGAACTTTCAATAATTTCTTCAAGTTTTCCATATGCATAGTTCTTTTTTACTTTAACTATTTTTACTTTAACTTTTTCTCCTTTTAAAGCACCATTAATAAAAATAGGATATCCTTCTACTTTTGCAATTCCTTCTCCTTCATATCCTTCTGCTATTATATCCAAAATATATTCTTTATTCTTTTCAATCAACTTTTTTTCACCCTTCAATAAAAATAATTTTATTAAATTATATCATATAATAACTTTTAACTCATTACTCTATAAATTTTAATTTTTATATGAAAAAGCGACTTCGCCACGCTTTTTTTATTCTACACTTTCCTCTAAACGCAAAAAAATAGCACCCATCCCTGGGTGCCCTTCAGAATTGGTTGCCAATTAATTCCTCAATAAAATTATGCCTAATTTAAGTCGATACTATACATTATATATCACTATACACGAAATTAATTGTAAACTTTCTGTAAACTTTTATTTATAATTAGCCAAACTTAACATTCTAGCCATTTTATAATTATATATTACTTTAGAAATATCAAAAATCAAACCATTGGTTAAGAATACAGTATCCTCAATAATTGTTGCTGGCTCCCCTTCAGCTAGCATCAATAATTCACTATGTTCCTTATCCAACTTATCGCAATAAATCATCTTGTCTGCAAAACCTATATTTAGCTTCAAATCATTCTGTATATAACTATATATAGACTTTTCTACAATATCTTTATTTAAATATGGAATAATATCCTTGTTATAATAAGAATATTCAACTGCAAAATTAACTCCATCTAAATACCTAAGTCTTTTTACATGGTATAAATCCGTCCCCACACTACATTTCATTTTTTTAGATATTTCCTCGTTTGCTTTAACCTGCTCCAAAGATAACAACTTAGTAGTTATCTTTTTAGACGGAAAATCTCCTGTTAAACCTCTTATGTTTCCCAAAGTTATACATCCATCTTTTGACGTCTGTCTTATAAAAATGCCACTTCCTTGCACTTGATAAACATAACCCTTATCAACTAATAAACTAATTGATTTTCTAATAGTATTTCTACTTACTGTAAATTTCTTCATCAGCTCTTCTTCAGTAGGAAGCTTAGAATTTTCTTTGTATTCATCATTCAATATTGCTTCTTCAATGAATTTAGCAATTTCTTTGTATTTCACTGCCATATTCTTGCCTCCTACCTATTGATTAGCCATATTTTTTTCATTCCCTTTTCTCATGTTTTTCACTTTCTAAAATATTAAAATTTTATCAACACAACTATAATTTTAATATTAAGATAATATTAACTCTCTCCCCATTTGTGTTTCTCATTACATAATGAATTACAAATAATTAAATTTCCCCAAAATATAATTACTTGCTCCTGATATAATATATCCTATACCTGTTTAATAAATTTTTATAACTCTATCATTTATAGGTACAAATATATTTTACAACATTTACACTTTATTGTAAATACTTGTTGTAAATATAAACCATATGCTACTATATTTTTTATGTAAAAAACTTTATTCTTTCCTAAACGTCAAAAAAAAGAACTCTGAGCCTAAACTCAGAGTTCTTTAAATTAAAATATATATATTATTCTACTACGCTAACCTTCATTAAGTTAGTAGTACCAATCTTATCAACTGGAACTCCAGCAGCAACAACTACTGTGTCACCTTTCTTAATGTAGTTATGTTCTTCAGCTATAGCAACTGATTTTTCCATCATTTCATCTGTTGATTCCATTCTATCAGCAACTATTGGATATACTCCCCATGAGAATGCTAATTGCTTAGCAACTGTTGTTGATGGAGTTACTGCTATAATTGGACATTCTGGTCTACAGTTTGATAATCTCTTAGCAGTTGCACCACTTTGAGTTGAAGAGATAATTGCAGTTGCATCTAATTCATTAGCAGCATTGCAAGCAGCTCTTGATATAACACCTGATATAGCTGGTATATGGTTCTTAGCACCAGATACTGCAGTTTCATATTTTAATCCTTTTTCAGTTTCTTCAGCTATCTTAGCCATTGTAGCAACAGCTTCTACTGGATATGTACCATTAGCACTTTCACCTGATAACATTATTGCATCTGTACCATCATAAATTGCATTAGCAACGTCTGATACTTCTGCTCTTGTTGGTCTTGGGTTTCTTATCATTGAGTCAAGCATTTGAGTTGCAGTTACAACTGGCTTACCTGCTTCATTACACTTCTTGATAATCATCTTTTGTACTGCTGGTAATTTTTCCATTGGTATTTCAACACCAAGATCTCCTCTGGCAACCATGATTCCATCAGAAGCTTCTAATATAGCATCTATATTATCAACACCTTCTTGATTTTCTATCTTAGAGATGATTAATATATCTTTTCCACCGTTTTCGTCTAGTAACTTTCTTATAGCTATAACATCATCAACTTTTCTAATGAATGAAGCAGCTATAGCAGTTACTCCTACTTTACATCCAAACTTAAGGTCTTCTGCATCTTTTTCAGTTAATGCTGGTAACTTAATTGATACACCTGGAACATTAACTCCCTTATGAGTACCTACTAGACCTGTGTTGTTAACTACACAGTGAATCTTGTTTCCTTCTACTGATTTAACTGTTAACCCTACTAGACCATCATCTATTAATATTGTATCTCCAGCTTTAACATCATTAGCAAGACCATCATAAGTTACTGAACACTTAGTAGTATCTCCGATAACTTCTTCTCCTACATATATTGTGAAATCAGAACCCATTTGTAATTCAACCTTGTTTGGTTCAAATTTACCAGTTCTTATTTCTGGTCCCTTAGTATCAAGAATGATAGCAATTTCTTTGTTAAGTTCTTTAGATAATTTCTTAACATTTTCTATTCTTCCACCATGTTCTGCATGATCTCCATGTGAAAAGTTATGTCTTGAAGCATTCATTCCTGCTTCTATAACCTTTCTTAATATTGCTACATCTTCACTAGCTGGTCCAATTGTACAGATCATTTTAGTTTTTCTCATGAAAAATACACTCCTTTTTGTCTAAAAATTCACCTTAAAATTTATAATAAATTAAAATTATAACTATATTATTTAGATAATACTTCAGCTATATTGTATAGTTCTTGATCAAACTTTCTTTCTATAGCTAATGCTTCATCTATATCATCATCAATTATCTTGTTATCTCTTATACCTATAACTCTAGATGTTTTTCCTTCTAATAGAACTTCTACAGCTTTAGCACCCATTTTTGAAGCTAAAACTCTATCATAAACACTTGGGCTTCCACCTCTTTGAGTGTGACCTAGTATTGTTGCTCTTGTTTCTATTCCTGTAACATCTTCTACTTCCTTAGCAAGCTCAAATGCTCCACCAATACCTTCTGCTAAAATTACTAAATTATGCATTTTTCCTGCAGCTTTTCCTTCAAGAATCTTCTTGCATAATTCACCTTTATCAAATCCTAATTCTGGTACTAAGATTGCTTCTGCTCCACCTGCAAGTCCTGCATATAAAGCTATGTCTCCACAACGTCTACCCATTACTTCGACAATTGAAACTCTCTCATGGGATGTTGAAGTATCTCTTATTTTATTTATTGCATCAATTACAGTATTTAATGCTGTATCAAAACCGATTGTAAAATCAGTATAAGCTAAATCATTATCTATAGTTCCTGGAAGTCCAACTGTTTTTACTCCTAATTTTGATAAAAGCTTGGCTCCTGTAAATGAACCATCTCCACCTATAACAACTAGTGCATCAACACCATATGCTTTTAAGATTTTAACAGCTCTTTTTCTTACTTCTTCATCTTTAAATTCAGGTAGTCTAGCTGTTCTTAAAACAGTTCCACCTCTTTGGATTATATCAGATACTGAAGTTCTGTCCATGTTGAATAATTCACCATTAACTAAACCTGCATATCCTCTTTTTACTCCCATAACTTCAACACCATTATCTAAAGCTGTTCTTACAACTGCTCTGATAGCAGCATTCATTCCAGGAGCATCTCCTCCACTTGTTAAAATAGCTATCTTTTTCATAATCGTTCCTCCTTGCACACCACTGGGACAATAAAAGTCCCATACATGTTATATCCATCCACATATTAATTACCGTATTCTATTGTACAAAAATTATGGATATTTATCAATGCATATTCCGTAACTTTTATAACTTCTTGCCATAAAAACTCGTTATTTAAAGATTGCTTACCTTTAAACTTATTATACCCAACGTTAAAATAATTTATATACTCTTTAAACATTTTTCATCATTTAATTTTTGTAATAATTTTCATTTATCATTTTTTACGTTTTTTTTAGCTTTTTTTATCAAAAAAAATCTAGCCAATCGAAATATCAATCAGCTAGATTTTTATTTTTTTAAACTAACTTTACATTTTCTTCGCCATATATATCTTTTAATAATTCTACAACTTCACTTGATGAATCTATCCACTTATCTCTTGATAATCTATAATTTTGTCTTTTTTCAGCATCAAAAACATATACAGCTGTATTTCCTTCGTATCCCAAAATGAAATTTTTAATTTTCTTATTTACCGATTTCACCTCTTCTTCATTACCAACTTTTATATATAATTTATCACTATTTACTTTTTCTAACCCTTCTATACTCTCACAAATAAGTTTTGGAAGTTCATCATCTTTTATACTTACTCGCCCTTTTATTTTAACTATAGCATCTGGCTGAATTAAATTTCTAAGTTTTTCTAAAGTTCGTGAAAACACTATAACTTCTATAGTTCCTGATAAATCTTCTAAAGTTAAAAACGCCATTATGGTATTATTTCTTGTTACTTTTTGTTTAATTTCAGTTAGTATTCCTCCAATTATAACTGTATCATTATCATGTATAGGAACATCTTCTGAAATTGTTGTTTTGTTTTCTGCATCATTTGAAATGCTTTCTTTAGTCATTTCATATGATTTAAATACAGTTTCTATTGTCGTTGAAGTTTGAAGTTCTAAACTTCTTTTATATTCATCTAATGGATGTCCAGATAAATATAATCCTGTCATTTCTTTCTCCATTGCCAATAAATTCATTTTTTTAAATTCTTTAATATTAGGATACTCAATTTTAGGTAGTTCTAGGTCTTCTTCTGCAATTGAAAACAAACTTATTTGCCCATCTATGTTTCTCTTTTTTTGACTTGCAGTCCCATCCATAACTTTTTCATAAACAGCTAAAAGTTTTGATCTAAATACTCCAAAGCAATCTAATGCTCCAGCTTTAATTAAACTCTCGACAGCTCTTTTATTTACAGCTGTTATATCTAGCTTATCAATAAAATCTTCTAAAGAAGTAAATTTACCTTTAACTTCTCTTGTCTTTACGATACTTTCTATAACATTTATACCAACATTCTTTATAGCTGCCATACCAAATCTTATAGTGTCTCCCTTAACTGTAAATTTAGTATAACTTTCATTTATATCTGGCGGAAGAACTTGAATTCCTTGTGATTCTGCAAATTTTATATAATGAGCTACTTTTTCACTTGTTCCCATTACTGAATTAAGCATAGCTGCTATATATTCTACAGGATAATATTTCATTAAAAATGCTGTTTCATATCCAACAACTGCATAAGCTGCTGCATGACTCTTATTAAATGCATACGATGCAAAATCCATCATAGAGTCAAAAATTTTATTTCCTGCTTCTGCACTTATTCCATTTCTCACACATCCCGGAACTTCTATTTCTCCTTTTTCATTAACTATACCATTAATAAAGTTCTTTCTTTCTTCCTCCATTACCTTATGTTTTTTCTTAGACATAGCTCTTCTTACAAGGTCACTTCGTCCTAATGAATATCCAGCAAGTTTTCTTACTATTTCCATAACTTGTTCCTGATATACCATTACTCCATATGTTACATTTAATATACTTTCTAATTCTGGTGTAATATATTGAACTTTTTCAGGATTCCTTTTGCACTCAATATATTTAGGTATTTCAGCCATTGGGCCTGGTCTATATAAAGAAATACCAGCTATGATATCTTCTAGATTATCTGGTCTTAATTCTTTCATGAAAGAAGTCATTCCAGGAGATTCCAACTGAAATACACCTGCTGTTTTCCCATCGCCAATCATTTTATAAACTTCTTTATCTGAAAAATTAATCTTATCTAAATCTATATCTATTCCTCTATTTGCTTTCACCATATTTACAGCATCATTCATTACTGTAAGAGTTCTAAGTCCAAGGAAATCCATTTTTAACAGCCCTAATTCTTCTAATGTTGTCATTCCAAATTGAGTAACTATCATTTCTTCATTTTTCTGAAGTGGAACATAATCAACTAATGGTCTTGATGCAATTACTACTCCTGCTGCATGTGTTGAGGAGTGCCTTGGAAGACCTTCTAAATTTTTACTGATATCTATTAAATTTTTCACTCTCTCATCAGTATCATATATTTCTTTAAGTTCAGGATTCATATTTAGCGCTTTATCTATAGTAATTCCAAGCATTGTTGGAATCATTTTTGATATTCTATCTACTTCTGCATAAGAATAATTCATGGCTCTTCCAACATCTCTTATACACATTTTAGGTGCCATAGTTCCAAATGTAATTATTTGAGATACATTATCTGCGCCATATTTTTCAACAACATAATCTATAACTTCTTGTCTTCTTTCATAACAAAAGTCTGAATCAATATCTGGCATACTAACTCTTTCTGGATTAAGAAAACGCTCAAAAATAAGATTATATTTTATAGGATCAATTTTAGTAATTCCTAAAGTATATGCAACTATAGAACCTGCTGCTGAACCTCTTCCAGGCCCTGTTGGTATACCATTTTCATAAGAAAATCTGATAAAATCCCATACAATTAAAAAGTAATCAACATAGCCCATCTGTTTTATGATTCCAAGCTCATACTCTAATCTATCGCAATATTCTTTTGCTTCTTCATTCTCATCTGAAATTTTCTTTATCGCCTCAAAATTGTATTCTTTTCCAACTAGAGATTCAAAAACATCATATCTCTCAATCAATCCTTTATAGCAATTATCTTTAAGATATTCATATGAATCTACACCGTCTGGAAGTGGAAATTTCGGAAGCTTTGATTCATGAAATTTATAATCATAGTTACATTCTTCAGCTATTTTAACTGTATTTTCTAAAGCTTCTGGAATATATGAAAACATATTCCACATCTCTTCTGGTGATTTTAAATAAAATTGATCTGAAGGATATCTTCTTCTATTCTCGTCATCTACAGTTTTTCCAGTCTGTATACACATCAATATATCATGTGCTTTAGAATCGCTTTGATTTATGTAATGTACATCATTAGTAGCAACTAATGGTATACCTGTTTCTCTTGATAATTTAATATTATATTCATTTACCTTTCTCTGCTCTTCCATTCCATGATTTTGAATTTCAAGATAAAATCCATCTTTAAAAATATCTTTATATAATAAAGCTACTTCTTTTGCTTTATCATATTCATCATCCATTAAATATCTTTGAATTTCTCCTCCTAAACATGCACTTAAAGCTATAATACCTTCACTATGCTTGCTTAAAAATTCATGATCTACTCTTGGTTTATAATAAAAACCTCTTATTGAAGCTTCTGATACTATCTTCATTAAATTCTCATAACCAACTTCATTTTTCACAAGAAGTACTAAGTGAGCTGTACGATTTTCTTTATCTACATGCTTTATATCCATTGACTTGCTAGCAACATAAACTTCACAACCAAGTATAGGTTTAATTCCATTAGCCTTTGCTTGTTTGTAAAATTCAACACACCCATACATTACTCCATGATCTGTTATAGCAATGCTATCCATTCCAAGTTCTTTAGCTCGTTCTATTAACTTATCAACTTTTCCAGAACCATCTAACAAACTATACTCCGTATGAAGATGAAGATGGCAAAACTTTTTTTCACTCAAAATTCATCATCTCCTAAGTTATGAAATCTATTATTTTGTTGTTCTTAATTCTTCAGCTATTTTTTCTATCTTTCTTAATCTATGATTCACTCCTGATTTTCCTACTGGAGGATTAAGCATTTCCCCTAAATCCTTCAATGATTCATCGGGATAATTTAATCTAAGTTCTGCTACTTCTCTTAAATTTTTAGGTAATCGCTTAAGACCTATCTCTCTTTGAATTAATTTTATACTTTCAACCTGTCTAACTGCAGCATTTACTGTTTTAGACAAGTTTGCTGTTTCGCAGTTTACAAGTCTATTAACGTTATTACGCATCTCTTTCATTATTCTTATATTTTCTAACTCTAAAAGGCAAGAATGTGCTCCAACTATATTAAGTAAATCTACAATCTGTTCACCTTCTTTTATATAAATAATAAAAGAATTTTTTCTTTGTATAACTTTAGAATTTAATCCATAAGTATTTATTAATTTACATAAATCCACAGCATATTCTTCACTATGTGTTACGAATTCTAAGTGATATGTTTTTTCGGGATTACTTATACTTCCTCCCCCTAAAAATGCTCCTCTTATATAAGCTCTCTTCTCTTCATCAGTCTTTACCATTTCTTTTTGAATTCTATAATTAAGACTTATAACCCCATCAATTTCAGTAAGTATACCAGTTTCTTGTAATAAACCTCTTACTCCCATTTCCTCATTTATTACAACCATATATATATTATTCTTTTTTAAAGAATTGCTTCTTTTAACCATTAATTTCGAATGTATATTAAAGTGAGTTTTCAATAATGTAAATATCAATCTAGCACTAGAAGGATTTTCAGTTGTTATTTTAAAAGATAATCCACTACCACTAAAACCAATAGTTCCGCTTACTTTCATAATAGCTGAAATCTGTGCTAATGCCTCCGACCTAGTAAGTTCGGAATATCTTGCTATTTCTCCTTTTACTTTTGATGAAAATGACATATGATTCTCCTTCTTTATTTATATTTAATATAAATTATATTCTACTTGTATAACATCTAATTATATCACAAATACAAATTATTCACGACAACTATAAATTGACAATTTATCATTAATGCAAAAATAAAAACCGTTTGAATAAAAATATCCAAACGGAATCTAACATTATTTTTTATTTTCCTTTTTCTTCTTTCTCTCTTTCTTTTATACGCTGAGACAAATACATATATTCAAATATCTTCTTCTTATCATATAATAATTTCTTTTCCATTATTGTATCAATAAGAACTTCTGCTAACTTATCGGAATCATGTTTAACTACATCATTTGTAACCTTTGCAATATTGTCTAGAACCAAATCAATCCCAAGTTCCTTTATTCGATTACCATCTACTTTAACTGGAATAGAATTTTCCTTTAAATATTTCTCTTGAACTTCTTTTGGAATTTCTCCTGAATTAGCTATGACACATTCAACTATATCTCTTCCTCCATACTTTCTTAATGTTTTGATATGGTCAGAGACTGTAAAATCATCTGTTTCACCTGGTTGAGTCATTACATTTGATATATATATTTTTAATGCATTACTTCTACGAACAGACGAACTTATTTTCTTTACAAGCAAATTAGATATTACACTTGTATATAAACTTCCAGGTCCCATAACTATAGCATCTGCTTCTCTTATAGCTTTCAAAGCTTCTCCTAAAGGTTCTGCATCTTCAGGACTTATCATTAATTTTTTTATTCTAGATTTATTTTTAAGAGCTTCTTTAGGTATTTGAGATTCTCCATATACTAAATCTCCATTTTCAAGCCTAGCAACTAACTGCATATCATCTAAAGTAACAGGAATTACTTTACCTGTTACCGCTAATACTGAACTCATCTTTTGTACTGCATCCTCAAAATTATCTGATATACCATTCATTGCTGCTAAAAATAAATTTCCAAAACTTTGATTTTTTAATCTTCCATCTTGAAATCTATACTGAAGAAGATCATGCATTAATGGTTCTGTATCTGCTAATGCTAATATACAGTTTCTTATATCTCCAGGTGGAAGAATTCCAAGATCTTCTCTTAAATCTCCTGATCCTCCACCGTCATCACCAACTGTAACAATCGCAGTAATATTAGAAGTATAATATTTAAGTCCTCTAAGCATAGTAGACAGACCAGTACCTCCTCCTATAACTACAATTTTAGGTCCTTTTACCAAAAGTCTCTTTTCATAAATTAAACTTTCTATTTTTCTACTATCTAATGATAACTTTAGATAACCTTTATTCATCATTACAATTATGGATTTCATAGCCTCCGTCACAGCTACATATATAACAAAAATACCTGTCAAATTAAGACATACATAAAATACTTTATAATAAGCATCATAAACTCTTCTTGTTACTAACTCTGTGAATCCAAAAGCAATAAGTAGTATTCCAAATATTCCAAACACTATCCATCTTTTCACTTTTATCCCAGGCTTCATCCAATCAATTATTCTCATAGTTTTTTAACTCCCTTATGGAGATCTTCTGTAATATCTCTATGTTCTATCTTAGATGCAAATCCGTCTTCAACTAATCTTTCATGTATTTCATTAGCAATAGCTACTGAACGATGTCTTCCACCTGTACATCCAATGGAAATTATTAATTGTCTCTTACCTTCTTTTATATAATTAGGTATCAAGAATTTTAACATTTCCTCTAACTTTGAAACAAATTCTCTTGTTTCACTCTGAGCAAGCACATATTTTTTTACCGGCTCATCATTTCCAGAATATTTTTTAAGTTCAGGTATATAGAAAGGATTTGGAATAAATCTAACATCAAATACCAAATCTGAATCTACAGGTATCCCGTACTTAAATCCAAAACTTAATACTGTTACAGAAAGTTGTCTTTCAGGAACTACTATATCACCAAAATATTCATTTATTTTTCCACGCAAATCCCTTATCGCATATTTAGAAGTATCAATTATTATATCAGCTCTATCTTTAACTTCTCTTAATTTTTTTCTTTCTTCTTCTATTCCTGTTGTAACTCTACCTTCAGGTGATAATGGATGTGCTCTTCTTGCTTCTTTAAATCTCTTAACCAATATTTCATCACTTGAATCTAAAAATAATATTTCATATTGGAAATTATTCTTCTTCAAATACATTAATGATTCAAATAAATCATCAAAGAATATTCCTCCCCTTATATCTATTACTAATGCAGCTTTTTCTATATTACCGCCATTACACGCTTCTGCTAATTTGGGTATAAGTTTAGGTGGTAAATTATCCACACAAAAATATCCTATATCTTCAAGACTTTTAGTTGCTTCTGTTTTACCTGCACCAGATAATCCAGTTACTATAACAAATCTCATATTCATCCTCCTAACCCTGATTAATTTCACTACACCAATATTATATCATAGATATTCAATCAAAAATCATATGTTATCTATGTAGTAAAATTTTTATGCAAAAAAAATATCAAGCAATTTAAAATCACTTGATATTTCATAGCTAATCTTCTCCAAGTATTCTAACTTCTGTATGCAACTCTACTCCAAATTGTTTATACACTTCTTGCTGCACATACTTAATAAGATCAAGAATATCCTTAGCTGTTGCTCCATTCTTATTTATTACAAAACCTGAATGTTTTTCTGAAACAGCAGCTCCACCAATACTATAGCCTTTTAATCCTGCATCTTGTATAAGTTTTCCTGCAAAATATCCTTCAGGTCTTTTAAAAGTACTTCCTGCAGATGGATACTCAAGAGGCTGTTTTTCTTCTCTCTTTCTTGTAAGTTCCTCTACTCTGCTTTCAATCACTTCTTTTTCACCTAATTCAAGTTGAAAAATAGCACTTATGACTATTAAGTTTTCTTTCATTACTTTTGATGTTCTATAACCAAGTTCAAGTTCATCTTTACTTAAAACTATTATATTTCCTTCATTATCCATCACTTCTGCTTCTAAAATTACATTCTTAATCTCACCACCATAAGCTCCTGCATTCATAAATACAGCTCCGCCTACAGAACCTGGTATTCCACATGCAAATTCAAAACCAGTCAAAGAATTTTCTACTGCCTTATCTGAAACATCTTTTAATAATACACCTGCATCTGCTTTAATAAAATTACCTTTTGATTGAATTTTATTCAATTTAGTTAAAGCAATGACTACTCCTCTCATTCCACCATCTTT
>SVCK01000082.1 GCA_015058375.1 Clostridium sp. | reverse complement strand
CACATCTAAATAACTATAGGATATGTTTTATCTAGCATTCTATTTTGCTATTCGGTAGTGGTAGCTATCACTTTATCTGTTATCTTTGAAACCATAGATGGAGATATTGTTATTCCATATAAATCTTCTATTTCTGCTTGAATATCAGAAGTAGACATTCCTTTAGGATTTAATTTCTCCATTCACTTTTGATAACAATTCCAAAATTACATTTTTTTCTTTTCCACAGTATTTTCTCAACATCGGTAATATACAATAAAAAATAAAAAAGTAATTTTTTTCTTTTTTTGTATTTTATTTATTTAATGCTATAATTATCTTGTTTTTTTAAATTAAATAGAGGAGAGAAATATATTATGTTAAAACTCACAAACGTATCAAAATACTTTAATGGCGTAAAAGTTCTTAAAAATATTAACTTAGAAGTTAAAGATGGTGAAATTTTCGGGTTTTTAGGTCCAAATGGTGCTGGGAAAAGTACAACTATGAAAATAATTTGTGGATTATTAAGTCCAGATGAAGGTACTGTATGTATAGATAATAAAGATATTGTTAAGTCAAGGAATTCTGCCTTATCAGAACTTTCCGCATTAATAGAAAGTCCTAAAATGTATCCGTACTTATCAGCTGTAGAAAATTTAAAACAAATATGCCGTCTTGATGATATTCCCATAAGTGAAATTTCAGAAATAATAGATTTAGTTGGGCTTAAAGGGAAAGAAAATGATAAAGTAAAAAACTACTCTCTTGGTATGAAACAAAGATTAGGGATTGCTCAAGTTATCATGGGAAATAAAAAATTATGGATTTTAGATGAACCAACTAATGGTCTTGACGCTAATGGTGTAATAGAATTTAGAAATATGCTGAGAAAATTAAGACAAGAAAAAGGCGTGACTATATTTATTTCATCCCATAAATTAGATGAAATGCAGAAAATATGTGATAAAGTTGCATTTATTCATTCTGGTGAAATTAAATGCATTGAATATATTAACCAAAACACTAAAAATTGTTCATTAAAAATTTTCACCAATGACTCACAAAAATGTTTTACTATTTTTGAAAAACTAGATTATATCGAAAAAGTAGAAAAATTTGAATTAGGAATTAAATTAAAGTATGAAAATGAACATTTCAATGACATATTAATCGAACTAGTTAATAATAAAATAAATGTTACAAATATATGCAAAGAACAAGAAACTCTTGAAGAAAGATATTTAAATATAATTGGAGGTGTACAAAATGATTAATATTATAAAAAATGAACTTTGCAAATTATATTATAGAAAAAAAATTCTTTCTATGATATTAATTATGGCTATAGTAACATTGGGATTTATTTTTATAGTAAATCTAGACTCTAACGAAAATAGATACAATAAAGATCTAGATTTTTTAAACAGATTAAAAACCCAAAGTTCTAATTTAAATGAAGGTAGCGAAAAAGATGATATTGATTTTAGAATAGAAACAATACAAAAGAATTTAGATTATTATAATAAATTAAAAGATGATAACTTTGATTGGAAACAATATCTTAGAGATGAAAATAATAATTTGGAACAATTAAGTAATATAGATACTAAAGATGCTCAAATAGCAATTAATAATTACTTAATAGAAAATGATATAAAACCACTATCAAATTTATCTATGAACAGTACTGAATTCTTTATTGCATATCTTAAAATTTTAGGACAAGCTATGCTGTTTATAATTATTGCTTTAACTTTATCAGATTCTATTACAAGTGAGTATACAAACAATACAATTCAGCTTATCTTACTTCGTCCCACATCAAAATTCAAATTAATTTTAGGAAAATTAATTGCTAATTGTACTGTAGTTATAAGTTGTATTATTTCTTTTGATTTAATAGCCTATGTATTTTCAGGATTATTATGGAGCTTTGGCAACCTTAAGTCACCTCAGATAATTTTTTCAAAATTCACAAGTAGCACTACTTTAAATACAACATATAATCAATTTATTTCGCCTATTAATAATACCGCATCTTATATTTCATCTGGAGAACTAATATTTAAAGCATTAATACTTCAACTTTTATTTGCAATAAGCTGTATATGCTTTTGTACATTAATTTCTCTTTTATTTAAGAATACTCTTACTGCAATCTCTATAAATATTTTACTTCCAATACTCACTTTACTAATATCTGTTTCAAATAGTTTTAGTGAAATAAAAAAATTTCTTTGTTACATCTTCTCATTTTTAGGAGACTCAGCAAGTATAGTCAATAGGTCTATAATAACTAACACAGGTGCATATTTCATGACCTATAACTTTGCAATATTTATTATTATATTTTGGATAATAGCTCTTATCCTTATAATGTATCTATTAAGAAATAAATTGGAATCCAAATAAAAGTATAAGCCTAGAAGCTTTGGCGTCTTTTATTGCTTCAAAAATAGTAATAAAATATCCCTGTAAAGATTATTGTGATTATACCATACCTCAACTATCTTTATAGGGAAATAACCCAATTGAAGCATTATAATAAAACAGAACAGCTTTCTGTGATATATTTATTTTATATCACAGAAAGCTGTTTTGTATCTCTACACCGACTATATAATTATTCTAGTTCTTCTCTTCTCTTTGTAGATTTTTTAAATAACTCTACTAATTTTTTCTTATCATCTTCATAAATAGCTTTTTTAATTAAATCAAGCTGAATTTCAAAATTATTCAAGACATTAAGAAGATTGTTCTTATTTCCCAAGAAAAGTTCGCTCCAAAGTTCATCATTTATATTAGCTATACGAGTTAAATCTCTATAACTATCTCCAATAAAACTTCCTGTATCTCTACCTTCTTCATCACTATTAATCAAAGCTACTGCTATTGCATGTGGAAGCTGAGATGTAAATCCTATCATTTCATCATGATATTCAGGAGATATTCTTCTTACTTTTCTAAATCCTATACTTAATGCTAACTCTTCAATTTTCCTAATATTCTCTTCTTTGTTAGATTCTATCGGAGTAATTATATAATTTGCATTTTGAAACACTTTATCTGTAGCAAAATCAATTCCTTTTTTCTCTCTTCCTGCCATTGGATGACCAAACACAAAGTCTACATCATCAGGTATTATTTTTTTTACCTCATTAATAAACATGCACTTAATTCCTGTTGCATCCGTTACTATAGAACCCTTTTTAAAATAATTCTTATTTTTCTCAATAAAATCTATTACTAGTTTTGGATATATAGAAATAATAGTTATGTCTGCCTTCCCAAGTAAGTCTTTTCCTTCTGTACTTCCATCTTTTATTATTCCTAATTTTTTAGCTTTTTTAATTGTTTCTTCATTAACATCAATTCCATAAACATTTTTATATCCAACTTTATTAAGAGCCATTGCAAATGAACCACCAACGACCCCAAGACCTACTATAACAATATTCATTGGTGAATCTCCCCCTAAATTTCTTTACCTTCCAAATCAGCTAATACTTTTATTTTATTCATTAATGATTTGAATTTTTCTGGCTTTATTGACTGTTGACCATCACATAATGCATGTTCTGGATCATTATGAACTTCTACCATAATACCATCAGCTCCAGCTATTATTGCCGCTTTAGCTAAAGGTTCAACTAAATCCCAATATCCTGTGGCATGACTTGGATCAACTATTATTGGTAAGTGTGATAATTTTTTTATTACTGGAATTGCACTTAAATCTAAAGTATTTCTTGTGTAAGTTTCAAAAGTTCTTATACCTCTTTCACAAAGAATAACATTTTCATTGCCTCCAGCCATTATGTATTCAGCTGACATTAACCATTCTTCAATACTTGCAGACATGCCTCGTTTTAAAAGAATTGGTTTGTTAGTTTTACCTATCTGTTTAAGCAAATCAAAGTTTTGCATATTTCTAGCTCCGATTTGTATTACATCAACTCTGTCTATAAATTCATCTAAATAATCAGTAGACATAAGTTCGGTAACTATTGGTAATCCCGTTTCTTTCTTAGCAATTTCTAATAATTTAAGCCCCTCAAGTTCTAGCCCTTGAAAAGAATACGGTGAAGTCCTTGGTTTAAAGGCTCCTCCTCTTAGAAAGTTTGCTCCAGATTCTTTAACACTCTTAGCTACTTTTATAATCTGTTCTTCACTTTCTACAGAACAAGGTCCTGCTATTATTCCCAAATTCTTTCCTCCAACCTTTGATTTTAAAACATTAACAACTGTTGGTTCTGGATGAAACATCTTATTTGCTTTCTTAAATGGTTCCTGCACCTTTTCCACTTTTTCAACACCATCAATTCTTAAAATAGCATTTAAATCTAATGATGATATCTCTCCAATACATCCTACAATATAATTATTTACTCCATTTGAAAGATTAGTTTTTAGCCCCTTAGATTCAACTAAATCCATCACTTTCTTTATTTGTGCGTCCTCACATTTTTTATTCATAATAATAATCATCTCATATCCTCCTGTCCTAATCAAAAAATTTTTTTCTATCCTACTATGCTCCTAAAATTTTTCAGAATTAACAAAAAAATTTTCTTACTACCTTTTCACAAGATTCAATTACTTCTTCAATTAATCCTTTATTAACTACAGTAACATCAGCTACTTTTTTATAAAGCTCATATCTCTCATTATATAAATCATATATCTTTGATACTCCATCTTTTAAAAGTGGTCTAGTGCTTACATTTACATCTTTTATTATGTCTTCTGTTGGACGATCTATAAATACAATTATACACTTTCCTTTTAGAATTTCCATATTAACATTTCTTTTTACAACTCCGCCTCCAGATGCTATAACAAAATTCTCTTTATTAGCCAATTCCTTACACGCTTTAGTTTCCCAGTCTCTAAAAATACTTTCTCCTTCTTGAAAAAGTTCTGGTATCTTCTTACCTGAAATCTCCTCAATGTATTCATCCATATCACAAAAATCATAATTCAGGTCTTTAGCAATTATTTTACCTATAGTACTTTTGCCACATCCAGGCATACCAATTAATACAATACTTTTCTTCACCTATTATCCCTCTATTCAAATCTGTTTTCTAATTCTCTGTAAACCTGATTTATAACATCTAAATCTATATTTCTTTCATGCCAGATTTCTTCGGACTTAACTGCTTGTCCTACTAGCATATACAATCCCCCACAAATTTTTTTCCCTAATTTTCTTCCGATTTTTAAGAATTGAGTCATTTTAGGATTATAAACAATGTCAACAAGAGTATCAAAGTTATTTATAACTTCTTTACTTACTGGTGATTCATCTACATTAGGATACATTCCTACTGGTGTTGCATTAACAAGAACATCTCCTTTAATTGTTCTTAACTGCTCATAATCTATTATCTCTACATCTGCATTTATTCTAAATTCTTTACTCTTATTTCTAGTAACAACATAAAGAGTTCTAACTCCACTATCTTTCAAGCAAGTTATTAAAGCTTTAGAAGCTCCCCCTGTTCCTAAAACAGCACAAACCTTGCCTGTCACTTCTATATTATTTATTTCAAGAGTTTTCTTAAATCCAAAATAATCACTATTATATCCTTTTAGTTTACCATCTTGAAGCAAAATCGTATTTACTGCTCCAATATCTTTTGCTTCTTTTGATATATAATCCAACTGTTTCATAACAATTTCTTTATATGGGATAGTTACATTAACCCCTTTTATATTTAACACTTTTAGAGCTTCACCAAGCTTAGATATATCTTCCTTGGAAATTTCAAATTTTTTATAAGCTGCTTCTACACCGATAAGTTCAAATATTCTTTTGTTAATTTCTGGTGAAAGTGTATGTGTAAGTTTTTCCCCAACAACTCCAAAAAAATTCATAAACGTCCTCCTAAATCTATTTTTTCTTATATGCTCCTAAAAGCTTAAAATATGCTGAATTCTTTTCTATCAATCTTATTGCATTTTTAACTTCTTCACTTTCTATATCTCCTTCAAAATCTACATATAAGAAATACTTCCAAGACTCACTTTTCATAGGTCTTGATTCTATTTTTATCATATTTATATTATTCTCTGCAAAGTGACTTAATAATCTATATAATGTACCAGCCTCATCTTCAAGAGAAAATACAACACTTACCTTATCTGCATATTTTGATACCATTGTTTCTCTTGCTACAACTACAAATCTCGTATAATTATCTTTTTGATTGTTTATTGCTTCTTCTATAATACTTAAGCCATAAATTTTAGCAGCATTTTTACTTGCTATTGCAGCCTTACTTTTATCATTTAATTCTTTAACATGTTTAGCACTTACAGCTGTATTGTGAAAAGGGATAAGCATCCATTTTCTATTTTCCTTTAGAAATTCACTACATTGTTTTATTCCTTGAGCATGTGAATATATTTCTTTAATATCACTCAATTTCGCACCTTCAACCCCAACTAAATTATGCTCAATTTGAATACATTCTTCTCCAATTATGAAAAATCCATATTTTCTTAATAGATCATAAGTTTCTGAAATTGCTCCTGTTGAAGAATTCTCTATAGGAAGAACTCCATATTCAACTTCTCTATTTTTTAACGCTATACATACATCCTCAAAATCTTCATAAGAAGTTCTATCACTATCTTCTCCAAAGAATTTTATAGTCGCATCTTCAGTAAAAGATCCAGATACCCCAGCATATCCTATTTTTTTAGTAGAATCAGCCTCTTCTCTTTTTATTTCTAATTCAGAAAAATTCTTATCATTATTAATTATTCTTTTTTGAACATGTTTTCCTATTTCCATTGTTGCATTCATAAATTTTATTACTTCATCTGTGTAACTTTTATCTTTTAAACACGCAATAGCCTTTTCAAATACAATATTTTCTCTATCTTTATGAAATACTTCCAAATTATTTTCCTTTTTAAATTGTGCGACCTTTTTTACAACATTCATACGTCTTTCAAAAAGTGATACCAACTCTTTATCTAACTGATCTATTTCTCTTCTATAATCACTTAAATCTGCCATCCATATCTCTCCTTTAATAAATCAAGAATTCCTATTGCTGCAACAGCTTCAATAACTGGCACTGCTCTTTGTACTATACACGGATCATGTCTTCCTTGAATAACAAGTTCATCATTTTCTTCATTTTCAATATTTATAGTATTTTGCTTTTTGCTTATCGATGGAGTTGGCTTTATAGCTGTTGAAAATACTATTGGCATACCATTTGTTATTCCTCCTAATATTCCTCCATTATTATTAGTCTTAGTTTTTACATTATGATTATCATCATAATAATAATCATCATTACTTTGTGAACCATACATCTTTGATAAATCAAATCCTAAGCCGAATTCTACTCCCTTAACTGCTGGTACTGAAAATAGTAAATGAGACAATGTCGATTCAACAGAATCAAAGAATGGATTTCCTATGCCAGCTTCAATTCCTAATATCGCACATTCTATAGTTCCTCCTACAGAATCTCCATCTTTCTTTGCTCTAAGAATTACTTCTCTCATATCTTCTTCTTTACTTGTATCAAGCAATGGAAATTCCATATTTTTTAAATTTATTAATGTTTCTTTTGATATATCAGTATAATCAAACATTTTATCTTCTTGTGATTTTATACTTTTAATATGAGCTCCAATTTCTATTCCCTTTAATGCTAAAACTTGTTTACATATAGCCCCTGCAAAAACTAATGGAGCAGTTATTCTTCCAGAGAAATGTCCTCCTCCTCTATAATCATTAAATCCACCATATCTTATTTTTCCAGTATAATCTGCGTGTCCTGGCCTCATTAAATCTTTAAGCTTTCCATAATCTTTAGATCTTGTATCACTATTTCTTATAATTGCACATAGTGGCGTTCCTGTAGTTTTTCCTTCAAAAAATCCACTCACTATCTCAGGAACATCCCCTTCTTTACGTGCTGTAGCTAAATTACTTCTTCCTGGTGCTCTTCTTTTCATTTCTTTATCTATAGCGTCCAAATCAAGTTCAACTCCCGCTGGAAGACCATCAATATTAATTCCAATAGCCCCTCCATGAGATTCACCAAATATAGATATCTTTAAATTATTTCCCCAAACTGCACTCATCAAAAGCTCCTCCTAATTGTTTAAAATCGTCAAAGAAATTAGGATATGATTTAGATACACATTCATAATCTTTTAAAATTATTTCTCCATCACACATTGTAGATGCTATTGCTAAAGTCATTGCAATTCTATGATCTTTATGACTCCACACTTCTGCATTTCCTTTAAGTCGTTTAACACCTTCAATAACTAATCCATCTTTCTTTTCTTCAATTTTAGCCCCTAATTTATTTAATTCAGAAGTGACTGCTCTTAATCTGTCACATTCTTTTATTCTTAATCTTTCAGCATTTATAATTTCTGTTTTTCCATCGCCTAATGCTGCTGCTAATGCTAATATCGGAATTATATCTGGACATTGTGCTCCATCAATAACAGTAGCTTTTAATTGTCCTTCAACTTTACCTCTTAAGCTATTATTATATCTTTCAATCTTCATACCCATTCTTCTAAGTATGTCTATAACTTCTCTATCCCCTTGAAGAGAATCTTCTTTTAAGTCCAAAATACTAACTTCAGATTTTAATGAATCTGCAACTAGAAAAAATGCACCTTGAGAATAATCACCTTCAACTGTATAATCTCTCGCTTTATATTTCTGATTTCCTTTAATTATAAATTCTTTATAATCATTATTAATAATTTCTATTCCAAAATCCTTCATTGCTGATAATGTTAAATCTATATAGCTTTTGGATTCAAGATCAGTTGTTATAACTATTTTAGAATCTCCATTTAATAATGGTAATGCAAATAAAAGTCCTGTAATAAACTGTGAACTTATATCTCCTCTAACTTTGAATTCACCTGCTTTTAAAAGCCCTATAATCAACAAATCCAATTCATTTTCTTTATAATGATACTCTATATTTTGCTCATCAAATATATTATAATATGTATCCAAAGGTCTTTTACCAAGATTTCCAGTTCCTATAAACCTTGTAACACCTTCAAATACTAAAGAAATAGGTATAAGAAATCTTAAAGTTGAACCAGATTCATTACAATCAATAACTCTTTCAAATTCTCTTGTAGGAATATCATTCTTAAAATTTACACCCTTCACTTCAAGGTAATCTTTTTCTTCATTAATAACAGCGCCCAAAGCTCTCATAGCATTAATTGTAGCTATTATATCATCTGAAAATTCAATATTACGTATCTTACTTATTCCATCACTTAAAGCTGCACATATTACAGCTCTATGTGCCATACTTTTTGATGGTGGTATTTTTATATTTCCTTTTAACTTACCTGGCTTTATTTTTAAACTAGTCATTTGTTATTTCACCACCTTAAAAAAATCTAATTTTGTACTATATATAATACTATCCCCAATAGAATTAAGTAGTATAACCTTTAATATTGACCCCAAATTTTTCTTATCTAAAGCTATTGTATTCACTATTGCCTCATTATCATCAACCTTCATTTCATATGGCAATCCATAATTAACTAATATTTTTCTTATTCTTTCAGCTGTTCCCTTTTCAGTTATTCCTAGTTTTTCACTTTTTAAAGTAATATTATACATCCCTATAGATACTGCTTCTCCATGACTATAACCTTTATAATTATAGAAAGTTTCAATTGCATGCCCTAAAGTATGACCAAAGTTTAGAAGCATTCTTTCTCCAAGATCTTTTTCATCCTTCTCTACAACTATTCTCTTTATATTACAGCATGTATAAACTATTTCCTCTATATGTTCCATTACTTCTTCTCTACTTTTTAATGTATAAAGCTTATCAAATAATTCTTTATCCTTTATACAACCATACTTAATCACTTCCCCCATTCCATCTTTATAAAATTTTTCTGGAAGTGTATTCAAAACTTCTGGATCTATAAATACTGCTTTAGGCTGATAAAAACTGCCTACTAAATTTTTACCTTTTTGAAGATCAACAGCAACTTTTCCTCCTACTGAACTATCAACCTGTGCCAATAATGATGTTGGAACTTGAATAAAAGGTACTCCCCTTAAGAATGAAGAAGCTGCAAAACCTCCTAAATCTCCAATTACTCCACCGCCTAAAGTTATTATAAGCTCTTTTCTTGTAAGCTTAAAATCCAATAATTCATTATAAATTCTAGGAAGAGTATTAAACGATTTTGTTTCTTCTCCTGCCTTAAGTACTAATTTTCTAATTTTAAATCCAACTTTCTCCAAGGATTCTTTAACTTTTTCTCCATAGTGCAAATTAACATTTTCATCTGTTATAATGAAAATTTTCTCTCCATTATAAAGCTTTTTTATTTCTTCACCTAACTTTGACAACATACCTTTTTCTATAGATATGTTATAACTATTTTCACCTAAATCAACATATAAATTTCTTGCCAATTTCACTCATCCTTTAACATTAAATTTTTCTGTCTAGTGTTTCTTTCATGCCCCCCCTAAAATATATTGCATATATAATACTATTAAAATATATTTTATATTAAAAAAGAGAACTCGCTAATGAGTTCTCTCTTATATAACTAATAAAATTAATGTTCTTTTTGTTTTTATATACTTAATTATACACTCATTAAAATTGAATGCTCCCCAAAACTCCGACTTCCTTTTTTTACTATTATATCAAACTAACTTTTGCTGTCAATATTTTTGTCTTATTTTTATAGTATTGGTGAAAGTAATCTAATTAAAGATTCTTTTATCCTCATTGTTTTACTTCTATTATCATAATGTTCAACTGTTACCTCACTTGAATATTTCATGTCTTCAAAAAATTGTCTTTCCATATCCAATGCAATATTCTGATCATATATAAATGCATTTACTTCAAAATTAAGTTTAAAACTTCTTATATCCATATTAGCAGTACCTACTGTAGAAACCTCACCATCTGCAACAATTGTTTTTGCATGAATAAAACCTTTATTATAACTATATACTTTAGCTCCAGCACTTAAAAGTTCTCCAATATAAGCGCTCGTAGCCCACTTCATAAATACATGATCTGGATTGCCTGGTATTACAATTCTAACATCTACCCCTGATAGAGCAGATAGTTTCAACGCTTCTAATATAGGCTCATCAGGAACAAAATATGGTGTTTCTAAATAAATTGATGTTTTCGCGTTATTTATCATTTTCAAATATGCATGTTTTATATATTCTTCATCGTGATCTGGTCCACTTGTTACTATTTGAACTCCTATATCACCGTCTTCATATATCTCATCAGGATAATATAAACTAAAATCATCTATTTCTTCATTAGAGGCATAACACCAATCAAGTAAAAATCTTTCTGATAAATCATTTACTGCCTCACCTTTTATCCTTATATGAGTATCTCTCCAAAAACCTATCTTCTTATCCTTATTAATGTATTCTTTTCCTACATTAAAACCTCCTGTATATCCATATACACCATCTATAACTACTACTTTTCTATGGTTTCTATAATTTATACGTGTATTTATATGTGGTAAAATTCCGGGAAAAAATATTTCAAATTTTCCTCCATTATTAATTAGTTTTCTCATCAATCTTTTTGTAATAGCATATGAACCCATACTATCAACTAAAAATCTTACTTCTACCCCCTCTGCTGCTTTCTTTTCTAAAATACTTATTATTTTTTTACCTATTTCATCTCTTCTAAATATATAATATTGAATGTGTATAAATTTTTTAGCATGCTCCAAATCATATATAAGTTGATTAAATTTATCAACTCCATTATAGAAAATATTTATTGAATTACCCACTGTATATTTTGCATCGCAATAATTATAATTCATTCTTATAAGATCCCAATACTGTTCAGGAGTGTGCTGACCTTTTTGAGTTCTAAAAAAACTATTAGATAATTCTTTTCTTCTCTCTGCATCATTTCTAGTTTTCTCTCTAAACAACTTTTCTCTACTTAAATTTTGACCAAAAAGCAAATAAATCACAAACCCTAATCCTGGCAGAACTAACATTACCATAAGCCATGCCCATGTTGTGGTTGGATCTTTTCTTTCAATAAAAATTAATGATAAAGAAAGAATTAAATTTGTTACTACTATTATTAGTGCCACAATTAATAAAATTTGCATTAATTTTTTCCTCCATCAAAATATAAATCGTCGATATATAGTTTAATTTCTAATAAAATACTTTTTCACTATATTATTATAACTTAAATTATATATTTAAATTATATATTGATAAAGATTACTTTTAACAATTACTTACATTTTTATATAGATATATTATAAAAAAGCCGTTAGAATATGAATTCTAACAGCTTCTTTAAAACCTAATATTTTATTAACCAAAATATCTATTTAATAAGCCTTCAAAAGCTTTTCCATGTCGAGCTTCATCTTTTGCCATTTCATGTACTGTATCATGAATATCATCTAAATTTAATTCTTTAGCTCTCTTAGCTAAATCAAGTTTACCAGCAGTAGCTCCATTTTCAGCTTCCACTCTCATCTCCAAGTTTTTCTTAGTTGAAGATGTAACAACATCGCCTAATAACTCAGCAAATTTTGATGCATGTTCTGCTTCTTCAAATGCTGCCTTTTCCCAATATGATCCTATTTCTGGATAGCCTTCTCTATAAGCAACTCGTGCCATAGCTAAATACATACCTACTTCACTACATTCTCCTTCAAAATTAGATTTTAAATCAGCAATAATATCTTTTGGTGCTCCTTGTGCAATTCCTACTTTATGTTCACAAGCCCAAGTTCTTTCTCCTTCTTCTTGTAAAATAAACTTTTCAGCTCCAACACCACAAGTTGGACATTTTTCTGGTGCTGTTTCTCCTTCATAGACATAACCACATACTGTACATACAAACTTTTTCATACTTATAAAATCCTCCCTATATAAAGTAAATTTTTTCTTGTTTTATTAACAACGCTTCTTACTTTTTATTATATAATAATTATTATTAGTTGAAAAGTATTTTTCTACATCGTTTTTTCTCCACTTGTTAATTTATTACTTCTATGTATATTTAATTGTCAAATCAATTAGACTAACTATATATGAATAATACATTAATCTTTTTTGACTAAAGAAATTGTATATAAAATATCCATATTCTATAATTAAATATATTTAACTTTAATTTAACTAAGGAGAAATTTCATGAAAAATACTGATAATAATTTAAAACGTGAACTTAGTCTTTCAGCAGCCACTGCTATTGTTGTAGGTAATATGATTGGTTCTGGAATATTCACAGCTCCTCAAAGTCTTGCTCAAGCAGCTAATCCATTAACAACTATAATTGCATGGATTATAACAGGATTAGGTTCACTACTTTTAGCTCTTAGCTTTGCAAATCTTGGATCAAGATATCCAAAAACTGGTGGTCCTATTGTTTATACACAAAAAGCTTTTGGAGAGTTTACAGGCTTTTTAATTGCCTGGACATTTTGGATTGGATCATGGATAGGTAATTCTGCAATTATAACTGCAATTATAAGATATTTGACCTATTTTTTCCCTACGCTATCAACTAATAATGCTTTATCATTTATAGTTGCTTCGGCGTTCTTATGGATAGTAACATTAATAAACTTATCTGGTGTTAAAAAGGCAGGAATTATGGGGCAGATAACTACTATATTAAAGCTTGCTGTAATTTTAATTTTTGCCATTATAGCTATTCTAGGATTTAATCCTGAATATCTTAAAACTTATTCATCAACTGAAGTTGCAAAAATTAGTACTCTTCCAAGTGCCATAACTATAACTCTTTGGTCTTTTGTTGGTCTTGAAAGTGCATCTATATCTGCTGGAGAAATTAAAAATCCTGAGAAAAATATAAAAAGAAGTACTATTTTAGGAACTGTTTTAGCATCTATTATATACTTAATTTTATCAATTCTTTCTATGGGTGGACTATCTCAAAAAGCATTAGCTACATCTAATGCACCTTTAGCTGATATAATCAATAATATAACAAATGCTTCTTGGGGTGGAAGTTTTATTTCACTTGGAATTATAATTTCTGCTGCTGGTGCTGCTA
Source organism: Clostridium sp. (assembly GCA_015058375.1). Lineage (GTDB taxonomy): Bacteria > Bacillota > Clostridia > Clostridiales > Clostridiaceae > Clostridium. Next base: position 1,123 of record SVCK01000082.1, on the reverse strand, counting down.
GTGGATGGATATTAACAACTGCAAGAGCTGCTTATGCAGCTGGAGAAGATGGACTATTTCCTAACTTTTTTTCTAAAGTTCATCCAAAATACAAAACTCCAGTTACTGCACTTATAATTTCAAGCTTATGCACCAATTTACTATTAATACTTAATTATGTATCTAACTTAACAGAAGCTTTTAATTTTATGATAAACTTAGCTACATTATCTTTTATTCCTGCTTATGCTTTTAGTGCTTGTGCAGAAATGATTCTTACACATAAACAAGGTGAAAAATTAAGTTTAATCCAATTCATTAAAGTTAACTTCTTTTCTATATTAGCATTCTTATATGCTATATATATAGTTTATGGTTCTGGTGCTGAATCTGCAATGTGGGTATTTATATTAATGCTTATTGGAATACCTTTTTATGTTTATAAAAAAATTCAAGAAAAATAAGATTATTGACTTTAATTATTTAAACTTATATAATTACTTATATTGTTAAATAATTATATATTAGCGTAGATTAGAAGTAGTACTATAATATTTTATCTTTAGAGAATCATCGGTTGGTGTAAGATGATGTTAAAATTATAGGAACTTGTCTATGAGCTTATCTGTTTAGAAGCAGATACGGGGAATGCCGTTATAGTTTTGAGTGAGGATAATTTTATTATCCTAATAAGAGTGGTACCACGGAAATAATTTACCTTTCGTCTCTTGAATTTAGAGGCGAAGGTTTTTTTTATTATTTATAATCTAATATTTAGGAGGATTTTACAATGGGAAATTACGGAACTTCTATTGATGAGAAGTGGCAAAAAATCTGGGCAAAAAATGAAACTTATAAATTTAATCCAGACAACTTAGATAAAAAACTTTATACTCTTGAAATGTTCTCATATCCATCAGGAGCAAAACTTCATGCAGGACATTGGTTTAACTATGCTCCTGTTGATTCATGGGCAAGACTTAAGAGAATGCAAGGATATAATGTATTCCAACCAATGGGATTTGATGCATTTGGATTACCAGCAGAAAACTATGCAATAAAAACTGGTATCCATCCAAAAGATTCAACTTATAAAAACATAGAAACAATGGAAAAACAATTAAAATCTATGGGAGCAATGTTT
>SVCK01000081.1 GCA_015058375.1 Clostridium sp. | reverse complement strand
CTGGATAAAAATAAATCACTAATATTCCATACAGATTTAGGTTCTCAATACACTAGTAATGAGCTGAAAAATCTATGTAAAGAATTTAATATTATACAATAATTTAGTAAAAAAGGTTGTCCGTATGACAATGCTTGCATAGAATCTTTCCATTCTTCAATAAAAAAGGAAGAAATCTATAGAAATACATACCGTACATTCGAAGAAGCTAATATAGCTATATTTAAATATATTGAAGGTTAGTATAACAGAAAAAGGCTACACTCTGCAATTAATTACATGACTCCAGATCAATGTGAATTACTATCTAGAAGTGTAGTATAAAAGAGTTTAACTTTTTGTGTCCATAATATTGACATAAGACCAATTATCATATCTGCAATCATCATTAACTATGGCTTCTTCCTCATCTATCTCATTTCTTGGAATCAAACCATATTCTAATATGGATTTTAAATTTTCTACTCTAGTAAAATGATATAACCATTCAATATTTCTTTTATTATATCTTTTGTTTTCACTATAATCCCACCTTTTTTATTAAATTATACCATATTATTGCAAAATTTAATATAATTTGCATTAACAAAAAAGAAGTCACTTTATTTCGTGACTTCTAAAATTATCTTGTATTAACTATAAAATTTTCATACTTACTTAAATTATTTTAAGCGTCCATTCTTCACAATTCCATATATCAGTTACTACATCTCTATAGAATTCCGGTTCATGGGATACTAGTAAAACTGAGCCTTTATATTCCTTAACAGCTCTCTTTAACTCATCTTTAGCATCTTGATCTAAATGGTTAGTAGGCTCATCTAATATTAATATATTAGTTTCATTGTTAATTATCTTACATAACCTAACTTTAGCAGCTTCTCCTCCTGATAAAACCTTTATCTTAGATTCTAACTGTTTAGTAGTAAGACCACATTTAGCTAGTGCTGCTCTTATTTCATATTGAGTAAATGAAGGAAACTCTTGCCACACCTCTTCAATACAAGTATTATTATTATCGCTTCTATCTTCTTGTTCAAAATATCCTATGTACTGATAATCTCCTCTTTCAACAGTTCCACTTATTGGCTTTATTATACCTAATAAACTTTTAAGAAGTGTTGATTTTCCAAGACCATTAGCTCCAACCAAAGCTATTTTTTGACCTCTTTCCATATAAAGATTTAATGGTTTAGTTAAAGGCTTATCATATCCTATTTCCAAATCTTTAGTTTCAAATATTACTTTACCAGATGCTCTTGAAGCCTTAAAATTGAATTCTGGTTTTGGCTTTTCTTTAGACAACTCTATTCTTTCCATTTTATCAAGTTTCTTTTGTCTTGATTTAGCCATATTTGATGTTGCTACATTGGCTTTATTTCTAGCAACAAAGTCTTCAAGTCTTGCTATTTCTTTTTGTTGCTTCTCATAAGCCGCCTCTAATCTTCTCTTATTTTCTTCATAGATTCTCTTAAATTCATTATAGTCTCCTACATATCTTGTAAGCTTTCTTTCTTCAACATGATATATTAAATTAACTACAGAATTTAAAAAAGGAATATCATGAGATATTAATATAAAAGCATTTTCATAGTTTTGTAAATATCTCTTAAGCCATTGTATATGCTCTTCATCTAAATAATTAGTAGGCTCGTCTAATAAAAGTATATCTGGATTTTGAAGTAATAGCTTTCCTAAAAGAATTTTTGTTCTTTGTCCACCTGATAAATCATCAACATCTCTATCAAGACCTAAATCTAGAAGACCTAAACCTTTAGCTACTTCCTCAACTTTAGTATCAATTATGTAAAAGCCATTATTATCTAAAAGATCTTGAATTACAGCTGTTCTTTCAAGCATCTTTTCTAATTCTTCTGGAGTACAATCTCCCATTTTTTCATATAAAGAATTCATTTCTGCTTCCATATCAAACAAAAATTTGAAAGCATCTCTTAATGCATCTCTTATAGTCTGCCCTTTTGTAAGGACTGCATGCTGATCCATATATCCAACTCTTACGTTATTTGACCAAATAACATCACCTTCATCAGGCATAAGCTTTCCTGTAACTATATTCATAAAAGTAGATTTACCTTCACCATTTGCTCCAATAAGCCCTACATGCTCACCTTTTAATAATCTAAATGACACATCCTCAAATATAGCTCTATCTCCAAAACCATGATTTATGTTCTTAACTTGTAATACGCTCATGTACGCCTCCTCATTTTGTTTTTTACTATTAATAATTATTATCTATAAATGTTATTTAATAATTGTATTTCTTCACATTTTCACAAAGCTTTATATTTAAAGGTTTTTCTTGACATACCTTTTTATATGAACATAGAAAATCACTTAATTCTAAATCTTCTAAATCAATTTTTCCTTCACTTTGTATAAATACATTATCCTCTTCTACTATTATTTCAATATTATTTTTATCATTTGAAATTGTATAATAAAACATTGATTTATTAAGTAATCTATCTTTATACTTTTCTTGAAAACTCATTGTTTTTCTTATATTCTCATAGTTTATATTACTATTATCTACCCCTAAATTTTTCAATTGTTCATCTAACATTGAAGAATCAAAACCATATCTCTCCATTAATTTCTTCTGCATATTTAAAAATTTATCTTGAGATATATTGTTTTCTTCCATATATTTATATATATTTTTTGTAAAATCGGCCATGGTTATCTTACCTTGAGCCATATCATAATATAAAGAGTACATATAGTCTTCAAGCTTATCTACATCTTTCTCTTTAGCTTTATTTTTAAGTTGATTAAAATCAATAATTCTATCGTCCATATAACCACTCCTTTTGTATTATTATATATCAAAAGTATTCATATAACTACAATAATTTGCTATCTTAAGTTTTCTAAATTCTCAAACCTTATCATAAGTATTAAACATTTTATTCATGTATTTAATCCTAAAAATAAGGGGCTTTATTAAAAAAGCTCCCTAAATTATTTTTCTTCTTTTCTATGCAATTTAGATAACACTATTTTTGATTCAATAATAGTCTTAGGTGCAATATTATTATTAACTTTTATCATAAGAATAATTTGCCCAACTACTGATACTACTATTCCTGCAATAGATAATTTAGATATAAACTGCATTAAAAATCCAGCTGCAATAATAATTACACTTGCATTATATCTATCACATATTCTATTATATAAAATTATCTTATATACTGTCCATAATACTGTAACTGCAGTTCCTAATTTACCAACTATATTACTATTTAAATAATCAGTCATCATAGGATTTCCAAGTATCAAACTAGCTAAAGCTAATCCAAAAAATCCAATTGCTCCATGACCAAGTTTAATTAATAAATAATCATTTAATATTGGTATCCAAGCAAAAAATGCTTTACTTGTTTCTTCTTTTTTAGACACTTTAAACATAGTTAATGCTGTAAAAACATAATTAACTATAATCATAATTATTGAAAAAAGTGCCAATAAGTTCCCCATCGCTATCTCATTCATAATTATACCTCCGTTTATCTTAAATACTTAAAAGATAAATTGATTTTTTCCTATGTATAATTATATATTTTTTCTTATTTTATAGCAATATTTCATATATTTAGTTCTATTGCAAACCTAAGAGATATTCATTTCTTTTTTCGCAAATTCCTCAAATGCTTTAACAAATTTATAAACATGAGTTATATTATGTTCAGTAGATAAAAATAATGTTTGAAATTGTGATGTTGGAATATATATACCACTTTTTATCATATGTTCAAAATATCTTTTAAATCTATCCATATTACAATTTTCAACCTTTTTATAAGAATCTACATCCTCTTCGCTAAAGAATATTGTAAGCATAGAACCCACTCTATTAATCTTAATAGGGATATTATATTTATAACTTATCTTCATCAAACCATCTACAAGCTTTTTTCCTATTCTTTCTATATGATTATAATATTCAGGATGATCATATAATTCATTTAACTCAGCAATTCCAGCTGCAATAGCTATTGGATTTTTAGGCATTGTATACTCTTTATCTAAACTTAATACATGCTGCATTATTTGTTTCTTTCCACCATAAGCTCCACATGGAAAACCAGCCCCCATTACATTAGAGTAAATCACTAAATCAGGAACTACATTAAATAAAGTTTTAGCTCCTGTAAAAGACGCTCTAAATCCAGATATAGCTTCATCAAAAATCAAAAGTGCCCCATATCTATTACATAATGTTCTAACAAGTTGCATAAAACTATCATTAGCTTTTACTACTCCCATGCTTGTAGCTACTGGTTCTATTATTACAGCAGCTATTTCATCTCCATATTTCTTAAAAAGTTTTGCAATATGCTTTTCATCATTATAAACACTAATTAATGTGTTTTTAGTCTTCTCAGAACATTCAAAAATATTTTCTTCCAAAACTTCATCATAGTAACCTTCATTGCACCCTAAAAATCTTACTATTTTATCTCTCTTAGTATAATTTCTAGCAAGCTTAATAACATTCATATCTGCTTCAAATCTAGAGTTAACCATTCTAACCATATCTACATTAGATATATGTTCACATAAAAATTTACCCATCTCAAGTTCTAAATTAGTTAAAGAACTAAAAGCTATTGATTTTTCTGCTGTATCTTTAATTGCCTTTATAACCTTATCATTACAATGTCCTAAAAATAACGAACCATATGCTAATTCAAAATCTATATATTCATTTCCATCTTCATCTATTATTTTAACGCCTTTACCAGACTTTATTATTGGAGGTGTCATCCCTATTTCTCTATATGCTCTTAATGAACTATCTCCTCCACTAGGCATATATCTTTTACTTTCATTAAATATTCTTTCGTTCTCCAAAATAAATTCCTCCTTCTACTTGTCCCTATATCTAAAATAACATATTGACTTATTTATGTACACTAACTACTTAAATTATCTAAATTGAGTCTAAATAATTTTTTTCTTATTGCACATTATAAACATTCACTTATATACATTTATTTTTCAATACTGGTAATACTATTTTTTATATACAATATTCTATGTAAAGGAGGATTTTTATGAGAATCCCAAAACATATTGGTATAATTCCTGATGGAAATAGACGTTGGGCAACAAGCCATGGTTTAAGCAAAGACAAAGGTTATAGTGCTGGTATAAATCCTGGTCTCATTCTTTTTAAACAATGTGAAAAATTTGGAATTGAAGAACTTACTTTTTATGGCTTTACTGTTGATAATACAAAAAGACCTTCTGTTCAAAAAGAAGCATTTACAAAGGCATGTATAAATGCTGTAAATTCATTAAAAGGTGAAAATGTTGAAATTTTAGTTATTGGTAACACTAATTCTCCATGCTTTCCAAAAGAATTGCTATGTTATACAAAGCCAAAAAAATTTGGAACTGGTAAAACTAGAGTCAACTTTTTAATTAATTATGGATGGGAATGGGATTTAAATTCCTTAAAAACTTCTGATAAGACAAAAAAAAATATCACAAAAAATATACAGTCCAATGATATATCTAGAATTGACTTAATTATAAGATGGGGT
>SVCK01000080.1 GCA_015058375.1 Clostridium sp. | reverse complement strand
TAAATTTGATCCGTTTCCAATAATGAAATATGGTATATTATTTTCTCTGCAAATCTTTACTGTTTCTGCTAGTTGCTCAACACTTTTTGGAGTTAAGAAAATATCTGCTGGTCCTCCAACTTTAAAATAAATATGATTTTTCATCTCTTCATCTATCATTATTTCATTTTCTAAATATATTTTTTCAAATAAATCTTTATATTTTAAATACTGATTCATATCTAACTCCTCAAACTTTAATAACTTTTATGTTTTTACTAACTAAGTATAAATTATAACATTTTAGAAAACAAGGCACAAATTATCTTTTAAAAAAGTTTATTATACTTTCTGCACTTCTTTTATCTATACTAGGTAATTCCATGAGTTCTTCTAAAGTTGCCTTCTTAATATTTTCTACACCTCCAAACTTTTTTAATAAATCCATTTTTCTTTTAGAACCTATATTAGGTATTTCATCCAACACTGAATGCAACACTCTTTTGCCTCTTAAACTTCTATGATAAGTTATTGCAAATCTATGCACTTCATCCTGAACCCTTCTAATAAGTTGCATTAAATTTGAACTTCTGTTTATAATTATTTCTTTATTGTTATATATTATGCCTCTAGTTTGATGTTTATCATCCTTAACAAGACCACATACATCTATATTTATTCCTAATGACTTTAAAACTTCTAGTGCAACATTAACTTGGCCTTTTCCTCCATCCATCATAATTAAGTCTGGAAAACTAGAAAACTTTCCTTTTGAAAATTCTATTTTTCTTTGCTTTATCTCTTCAATTTCCTTAAGACCATGCTCAAATCTTCTAGTTAGTACTTCTCTCATACTATTATAATCATCGGCACCTTTTACAGTTTTTATTCTAAATCTTCTATAATCACTATTTTTAGCTTTTCCATCTTCAAAAACTATCATTGATCCAACTGAATCTACACCTTGAATATTAGATATATCATAAGCTTCTATCCTATGAGGAATATACTCTAAATCTAAAATTTCTACTAATTCTTTAAGTGCTGTTGAATTTTCCTCTTTTTCCATAAGTATTTTACTTTTAAACTGTTCTAAAGTTAATTTAGCATTATTCTTTACAAGTTCTAATAAATCTTTCTTTTCTCCCTTTTGTGGAATTTTAATCCACACTTTTGATCCACGTTTTATTGTAAGAAATTCCTCTAATAAATCTTTTTCTACAATTGTTGGCAAATATATATTTTTCGATACTTTTGCTGTACCTGAATAGAAACTTGTTATAAATTGTTCTAAAAGTTCTCCTTCATCTTCATCCGCACTATTTTCAACAATAAAATGTTCTCTTCCAGTAATCTTTCCTTCTCTCATAAAGAAAATTTGAATACACGTATCTTTATCATCTTTATAAAAATTTATAAAATCCTCATCACCTTCAACAACTCTAAACACCTTTTGTTTTTCAATCAAAGATTGTACAGCTAATATTTTATCTCTTAAATATGCTGCTTTCTCAAAATTCAATTTTCCCGATTCCTTCATCATTTCTTGTTTTAGCTTTGATATTATTTTTTTATCTTTACCAGTTAATATATCAAGTATCTCATCAATTATTTTTCTATAATCTGCTTTAGATATATAACCTGCACATGGTGCCATACATTTTCCAATATGATAATTTAAACAAGGTCTCAAAGCAGGCATTCCTTCTTTTATCTTCATCTTGCTTGTTCTTATAGGAAATATATTTCTAATAAGATCTATTGTTTCATATACAGCAGTCACATTAGTATATGGTCCGAAATACTTACTTCCATCTTTAACAAAATTTCTTGTCATATATACCCTTGGAAAGTCTTCATTTAAAGTAACCTTAATAAATGGATAAAATTTATCATCTTTTAGTGCTATATTGTACTTAGGTCTATATTTTTTTATTAAATTACCTTCTAAAACCAAAGCCTCCATCTCAGAATCAGTTACTATATATTCAAATTCAGCTATATTCTTAACCATACTTCTAACCTTTGTAGAATGGTTCTTATTATTTTGAAAATACTGTCTTACTCTATTTTTTAATATTTTAGCTTTACCTACATAAATTATTTCACCAAGAGAATTTTTCATTAAATACACTCCTGGCTTATCAGGTAAGATTTTTAATTGATACTCAAAATCAAACATACAACCATCCTTTCATATATATTTTTAGGGTGTTTAGAACAAGTTATTCTAAACACCCCTAAAAAACTTCTATTTACTACTACTATTTAATGCTGCTCTCATAACCGCTGCTGTTACCGGTGCAGCTGCTTCTTTACCATAACCTGCATTTTCAACAATTACTGCAACAGCAACCTTTGGTTTATTTGCTGGTGCAAATCCTATAAACCATGAATGAGACTTAGTTAAGTTTCCATTAGAGTCAGTTGTTTCAGCTGTTCCTGTTTTTCCAGCTGCTTCTATCCCTGAAAATATACTTACTAAATGATCTTCAACTACTCCTCTCATTGCAGTTTTGGCCATAGTTGCATCTGAAGAAGACATTACTTGAGAATATTTATTAGGCTCTACCTTCTTTATAACATTCTTATCTTTATCAACTATTTCTTTTACAAGCGTAGGTTCCATCATAACTCCGTTATTAGCTACAGTACCACATACCAAAGCCATCTGCATAGGTGTAGCTAAAATACTCGCTTGACCTATACCTGTTTGAGCTATTAATCCTTTATCATTAGCTCCTAATGTTGGAAAAGAACTCTTATTCAAATAAAATCCATTAGTTGGAATGTTATTATTAAATCCAAACTTTTCAGCAGTTTCTTTTAGTTTAGAATTTCCTAATTCTAAGGCTAATGTTCCAAAAACAACATTACTTGATCTAATATATGATTTTTCTAAATCCATAGAACCATTTACTTCACCACTATCATTAGATAATGACTGCTTTGCACTAAGTTGTAATGAGCCATTATCTTCAAATGTTCTATTTTTAACTCCTGATATATTACTTAAAGCACTTGCTAAAGTTACTGTTTTAAAAGTTGAACCAGGCGCATACAATCCTGACGTAGCTCTATTAATTAGAGGACTATTTTCTGCAGTACCTGCATTTGCTGTTGCCATTGCAGCATCTAAATCATTAGGATTATAAGTTGGTTTAGACACCATAGCTAATACTTGACCATTTGAAGGATCTAATGCAACTACTGCACCTCTTCTATTACCCAATGCATCATATGCTGCTCTTTGAACATCAGGATTTAATGTAGTAATCACACCATTTCCTATTTTTTGCTGCTTTTCTGTATCTCTACTATCAAAAGCATGCTTTAATGAATCAATACTAAAATTAGTTATTAAAGATCTTATGCCAGACTCCATCTTACTAGTATAAGTAGATAATTCTTCATCATAAGACTTTTCTAAGCCTGTAAGATCATATTTAGTACTAACATATCCTAGTGCATGCACATATAAATCGTTCTGTAGATATGTTCGTGATTGAGTCAAATCACCTGTTTTTACACTTGAAGTTAATGGATTTCCATTTCTATCATAAATAGTTCCTCTTAATACTTCATTTCTTTTAGCCCACAATCTTTTGTTTGCTGAATTATTAGCTATATCACTCGCTATAAAAGTTTGGGAATATGCTATATATGAAATAAGACCTACAAATAATATTAAGAATACAGACATTACGCCTTTGACACTATTTTTAAAATCATTCATTATATTTTAGCCCTCCTCTGAAACCTTTTGTAAAATTCCTAACGCAAAGAAAGTAGTTAAAATAGAACTACCACCATAACTTACAAAAGGAAGAGTAATTCCTGTTAATGGTATTATCGCAAAAATTCCTCCGACAATTACAAGTATTTGACACGCAATCATTGTACTTAAACCTACTGCTGTAATTTGCGAAAATCTATTGTCTGTTACAAATGCAACTCTTATTCCCCTATAAAACATAAGAAACATTAAAATCATTATACCTATTCCAAAAACCATTCCAAATTCTTCACATATAGCAGCGAAGATATAATCTGATGTTGGCACTGGTACAAACCCTGGATATCCATTTCCAAGACCTGAACCCAACATTCCACCTGATGAAATTGAATATAGACCTTCTACAATTTGATAACCTTGATCATTTGAATAAGCCCATGGATCTAACCATATCCTTACTCTTTTTTGTATATGCGGAAATAACTTATACGCTATACTTGAACCTACAGCAAATAAACCTAAACATGCAAATACATATTTTTTCTTTGTCGTTGCTATATAAAGTATAGATACAGATACTCCAAAGAATATCAATGCAGATCCTAAATCTTTCTGCAAAACAAGACAACCTAAACAGAACATTACAACAAGTGCTGGAGCAATTAATTGTTTAATTTTTTCTAATCCTTGCTTGTCATTAGTATAATCTTTAAGTACTGATGCCAAATACAATACTAAAGTTATTTTAGATAATTCTGATGGTTGAAAACTAAATCCACCTATATTTATCCAGTTTTTTGCTCCATATGTTTCACTAGCAAATAAACATGCTAATGGCATAATCCCTACTGTCATTCCTAAATATACATACTTAAATTTAGATAACTTGTTCATATCAGGCAATATAACTACTGTTATTATATAAACTGCTACTCCAAACACAAACCATAGTATCTGTTTTAATCCTTCATCAGGCTTAATTCTATATATCATAGCTATTCCTATGATTGATAATATAGTTGAAAAAATCAATAGAAATTTATCGCCATCTGGATAAAATCTTCTTATTATAAAATGAGATAAACCTATAACTACGCATAAAGCACCACCCATAATAAGAGCTCTCTTATCAATTGGTTTTGTTAATATTGCCAATTTTGTAAACAGAGCTATACATAAGATATAAGTAATTATCAATAGCTTTTTCTCATCTCTTCGCACTTTCACTATAATCACCTCTATCTATTGCTATAAAACTCTAAAGACAGTTGTACCAATTCTTATTTCATCTTTGCCAAAAAGCTTAACTTTTCCTGATATCTGTCTATCATTTACAAAAGTTCCATTAGTACTATTTAAGTCTTCAACATACAAAATATTATTTTTAATAAGAAATTTAGCATGTTGTCCTGAAACATGTGGATCTACTAACACTACTGCATTTTCAGCTTTTCTTCCTACAGTTACTATTCCTCTTATAGGAATAACCGATCCATTTTTTATATTTGAGTTGTCAGCTATATTAACAACTTCAATTCCATAACTTTTTCTAGCACTATTAGGACGTTTTCTTCCTCCACTTTTAACGTCTTTATACATTATTTTCAAAGCAAATACTATTATTGCATACAAGATTATTATAAAAACTATACCAAAAAATATAGCTGAAACCTTCGAAAAACTCATCACTTCACCTCAAATCTATTTTCCCTGTTAAATAGATTATACAACAAATTTTACATAAAACCATAAAAAATGTATTACATTTTCTACTACAACAAATTAAAGAAAGCTTTTTAAATACTTTCCTGTATACGATTCTTCACACTTAACAACTTTCTCAGGTGTACCTTGAATTACAACAGTTCCTCCTTTATCTCCACCTTCTGGTCCCAAATCTATTATATAATCTGCACATTTTATCATATCTAGATTATGCTCTATAACTACTACTGTATTGCCTGCATCAACTAGTCTTTGTAATATTTCAACCAGTCTCTTTACATCATCAATATGAAGTCCTGTAGTTGGCTCATCTAATATATATAATGTTTTTCCCGTACTTCTTTTAGACAATTCATATGCTAATTTTATTCTTTGAGCCTCTCCTCCTGATAATTGTGTTGAAGGCTGACCTAATTTTATATATCCCAAACCAACATCATATAGAGTCTGTAGTTTATTTTTAATTCTAGGTAAGTTTTCAAAGAATTTTAATGCTTCTTCAACTGTCATATTTAAAACATCATCTATATTCTTTCCTTTATATTTAACTTCTAATGTCTCTCTATTATATCTTTTTCCTTTACAAACTTCACAAGGAACATATACATCTGATAAAAATTGCATCTCTATTTTTATAATTCCATCACCAGAACATGCTTCACATCTTCCACCTTTAACATTAAAAGAAAATCTACCTGGCTTATATCCTCTCATTTTTGCTTCTGGAGTCTGTGCAAATAATTCTCTTACTATGTCAAAAGTTCCTGTATAAGTTGCTGGATTAGATCTTGGAGTTCTTCCAATTGGACTTTGATCTATATCTATAATTTTATCTATATTTTCATATCCTAATATCTCTTTATGATTTCCAACTGGATTCTTACTATTATTAACAAGTTTATTTAATCCTTTATATAAAATTTGATTAACTAATGTACTCTTACCAGATCCAGACACTCCTGTAACCATTGTTAATGTTCCTAACGGTATTGATACATTTATGTTCTTTAAATTATTTTCCTTAGCACCTTTTATAGTTATCTTATTTCCATTTCCTTTGCGTCTTTCACTTGGAACTTCTATTTTTTTCTTACCAGTTAAGTATTGCCCTGTAATAGAATCTTCATTAGCCATAATATCATCAATAGTTCCAGTAGCAACAATTTTACCACCATGTTCTCCTGCTCTTGGACCAATATCAACTATATAATCAGCAGCTTTCATAGTATCTTCATCATGCTCTACTACAATAACTGTATTTCCAACATCTCTTAAATTCTTCAATGTTCCTATAAGTTTATCATTATCTCTCTGATGAAGGCCAATACTAGGTTCATCAAGAATATATAAAACACCCATTAAGGATGAGCCTATTTGAGTAGCTAATCTAATTCTTTGAGATTCACCACCTGACAAAGTCCCTGAATTTCTAGATAAAGTTAAGTAATCTAATCCTACATCAATTAAAAATTGCAATCTACTCTTTATCTCTTTTACAATTTGCTCACTAATAATCTTATTCTTTTCTGAAAATTCTATTCCATTTATAAATTTTAGTTCTTCATGAATAGGCATGTTAGTAAATTCATATATATTAATCCCGCCAACTTTAACTGCTAATGCTTCAGGTTTAAGCCTAGCTCCATGACATTTAGGACATTTATTATCACTCATATATTGTTCAATTTCATTTTTTATAATATCTGAATTTGTTTCTTTATATCTTCTTTTTAATGCATTAATTTCTCCATCATATGCATAGTTATAAATTGATTTCACTCCATCTTTTGTATATTCTATATCTAGCTTTCTTCCTTTTGTACCATAAAATAATATATCTATTACATCTTTTTTTAAGTCTTTTATAGGTGTATGTAATGAAAAATCATATTCTCTACTCAAAGCTTGCAATATTGCATATGTCCATGAGTCTTGCTTAAGTCTTCCTTCACCCCAAGTTGCTATAGCACCCTCCATAATACTTAAATTCTTATTAGGAATTACTAAATTTTCATCAATCTCATACAAACTTCCAAGTCCATCACAGTAATCGCATTTTCCCCATGGTGAGTTAAATGAAAACATTCTTGGTGCAATTTCACCTATACTAATTCCACAATCAGGGCATGCAAAATTCTCACTAAATAAAATATCTTCTTTTCCAACAACATTAATTATTACAAGACCTTCTCCAAGTTTTAATGCTGTTTCTAAAGAATCACTTAAGCGTCCTTCTATTCCTTGTTTAATAACAATTCTATCTACAACAGCTTCTATATTATGCTTTTTATTTTTTTCAAGTTTAATATCTTCTTCACTAACATCATAAACTTCCCCATCAATTCTCGCTCTAACAAATCCATTTTTCTTTATATTATCAAGAATCTTTTCATGAAGTCCCTTTCTGCCTCTTACCAAAGGTGATAAAATTTGAATTTTTGTTTTTTCCCCAAGAGACATTACTTTATCCACAATTTGATCAATTGATTGTTGACTAATTTCCTTACCACACTTAGGACAATGTGGCGTTCCAACTTTCGCATACAATAATCTTAAATAATCATATATTTCAGTAATAGTCCCAACTGTAGACCTTGGATTCTTACTAGTAGTCTTTTGATCTATAGAAATTGCTGGCGATAGACCTTCTATATTCTCAACATCTGGTTTATTCATTTGTCCTAAAAATTGTCTTGCATAGGCAGATAATGATTCTACATATCTTCTTTGTCCTTCTGCATAAAGAGTATCAAAAGCTAATGATGACTTTCCTGAACCAGAAAGTCCTGTAAAAACCACAAGTTTATCTCTAGGAATTTCTAAACTTACATTTTTAAGATTGTGAACCTTAGCACCTTTTATTACTATCTTATCATTCATAATTTTTAATACCTTTCTTCTAAAATATTCACTCTATTTTTTCAATTCTTCTATTATATCCCTAAGTTCAGCAGCTCTTTCAAATTGAAGATTTTTAGCAGCTTCCATCATTTCTTCTGTATACTTCTTAATTAACTTCTTCTTATCTTTTGCATCTAATTTTTCATTAGATTCATTAGTTTTATAACTGCTTTGTTCTTCTGAAACCTTAGTCGCCTCTATTACATCTCTTACTTCCTTTATTATTGTTTGTGGAACAATATTATGTTCATCATTATATTCCTGCTGAATTTTTCTTCTTCTATTCGTTTCTTTAATTGCTCTATCCATAGATCCAGTAATATTATCTGCATACATTATTACTTTACTCTCTGCATTTCTAGCTGCCCTACCAATAGTCTGAATCAACGATGTTTCTGAACGCAAAAAGCCTTCCTTATCTGCATCTATTATCGCAACAAGAGCCACTTCCGGAATATCCAAACCCTCTCTTAACAAATTAATTCCAACAAGTACATCCTTTTCTCCCAGTCTAAGTTCTCTAATTATCTTCATTCTTTCAATAGTATCAATATCTGAATGCATGTAAGTTGCCTTTACCCCAAGTTCAGTTAAATACTTAGTTAAATCCTCTGCCATTCTCTTAGTTAATGTTGTTATTAAAGTTCTAAATCCAGCATCTGTAGTTTTCTTAATCTCAGCATACAAATCGTCTATTTGTCCTTTAACTGGTCTTATTTCAATTTGAGGATCTAAAAGTCCTGTAGGTCTTATTATCTGTTCTGCAATTTCTGATGAATTATCTAACTCATATTGACCCGGAGTAGCACTTACAAATACTACTTGATTTATCTTCTTTTCAAATTCATTAAATTTTAATGGTCTATTGTCATATGCACATGGTAGCCTAAATCCATATTCAACTAAAGTATCTTTTCTTGATCTATCACCAGCATACATTGCTCTGACTTGTGGGAGAGTCACATGACTTTCATCAATAAACATTAAATAATCATCTGGAAAATAATCTAGTAAAGTTTTAGGTGGCGTTCCTGGTGCTCTATTATCAAATACTCTAGAATAATTTTCTATTCCAGTACAGTATCCCATTTCCCTTATCATTTCTATATCAAAATTTGTTCTCTGTTTTAACCTCTGCGCTTCTAATATTTTATCTTGTGCATTAAGTTCTCTTAATCTTTCTTCTAATTCATCCTCTATTGTCCTAATTGATTTTTCTAATACTTCTGGAGATGTAGCAAAGTGCGATGCTGGAGTTATAGCCACATGATCTCTTTCACCGATTATAGTTCCTGTTAGCACATCAAATTCTCTTATTCTATCAATTTCATCGCCAAAAAATTCTATTCTTATACCTACATTTGAAGATGTAACTGGAATTATATCTAAGCAATCTCCTCTAACTCTAAAAGTCCCTCTAGAAAAATCAACATCATTTCTTTCATACTGAATTTCTATTAATCTTCTTATAATTTCATTTCTATCTTTCTCCATACCAACTCTCAAAGAAATAGTTAATTTCTTATATTCATCAGGATTACCAAGACCATATATACATGAAACTGATGCCACAATAATAACATCTCTTCTTTCAAATAACGCTGATGTTGCTGAATGCCTTAATTTATCAATCTCATCATTTATCGAAGCATCTTTTTCAATAAATGTATCAGTTTGTGGAACATATGCTTCTGGTTGATAGTAATCATAATAAGATACAAAATATTCAACAATATTATCTGGAAAAAACTCTTTAAACTCTGAACACAACTGAGCTGCTAATGTTTTATTGTGAGCCAAAACTATAGTGGGTTTTTGAAGTCTTTCTATTATATTTGCCATTGTGAATGTTTTTCCTGAGCCTGTAACACCAAGCAACGTTTGCCCTCTGTGTCCACCTTCTATAGAGTCTACAAGTTTATCTATGGCCTGAGGTTGATCCCCAGTTGGTCTATATTTTGAATGTATTTTAAATTGTCCCATAACAACACCTCTCCAATCCAACCGAACTTACATTCGCATATATTTATTTTACTTTTAGCCCATATATTCGTCAAGCACAAAACAAATTTATAAATTTCTATACAAAAAAACTCTTCTTGAAATAGTATTACCATTTTTCAAAAAGAGTTTTCGTAAATTATTTTGTATTTTTTCTTTTCATATTCTCTAATACTTCTGAAAACTTATCGCCTTCAAATGAAATAACTTTTTTCATATCAACAAATCTAGGAACTAAAACCATTCCCAATCTCGTATTATTTGCATACTTAAATTTTATATTTTTTATTTCTTTCTTACTGTCAATAACTTTAAATTCGAGAGTATTTAAATTTTCTTTTGCTATTGAATATATATCAGCTTCTGTATTTATAGGCTGACCATTAACTAAAGAAATTTTATCTCCCTCTCTTAATCCTAAATCATACGCAATTGAATATGGTACTACATCTAAAATCATCACACCATCTTCATCGCTTAAGAATATAGGTTCTCTTTTTTCTTCTATCTTTCTTTGAATAATAAGCATCGCTTCATGCATTATAGGTGCAAAAAATATAACTACAATTTCTCCTATTAATCCAAACTGTGCAATTTGAGATACCGCAACTAATAACACTCCATAAATTAATATAAACATTCCTGAAGATATAATCTTTTTTTTCTTCTTTCTTGTAAATGTAACAGAAGAATATCCCACCATTCCAATAAGTGGCGCCAAAGTTAAAACACTATTTTGTATTATATCCATAATACTGCCATATTTTAATATAGGCCACCATTCTGGAGCTGATATAATTTCTGTTCCTCCAGTTCCAAGAGTTGTGGATTTATATGTCATAAAAATTGCTACAGGTAATACCCAATATCTTCTTAAAGCATATCCACCTATTATTTTTCCAACTCTATTTGAAAATACAGGAACACTTCCTCTATCTCCATCAAACATAACAAGCAAGCCTTCAACAATATGAATCACACCAACAAAAGTCATTAGTGCTGTTATATCTAATAAAAATAAATTCATTCCATCGACTGCTTTTACATTTATATATCTAAATATAATACTAATTAATCCTAATATAGCTCCTGAATATGAAAAACAAATATATCTAGGTTTTATAAAAGCTAAAACTATAGAAATAACAAATAAAAATTCTATTTGTGAATTTTCATCAAATATAACTCCTAAATAAGTTAGAATAATACTTGCAAATATTCCTGCAAATATACCTAAAACTATTTGAGATAAAGTCAATTCTAATGCTGAATTTACTCTTTCACCAATAATCATTTTCTGCATTGTTACTATTTTTCTATTCTTTGTGTAAAAAACTATTCCAAGAAAAATTAATATTATCATTAAAGAAGGCTCTGTAATTACATACGATAGCGACCTCAATGTGTATACAATTAAATTCATAAGTTATTCATAAGCCTCCTATTTTAGCTTTTCATTAATTATCTCTAATGCCTTTTGATATTGAGGATCTACTTCTTTACTATATCCTCCCTGCACATCTTTTTCAGTTAACGCTACTTCATAATCTGGTTTAATACCAACTTTATTAATGTTTTCTCCATTAGGAGTATAAAAATTATCTATAGTAACTTTTAATGCCCCATCTGTAGACTTTATTTTAAATGTAGATTGTGCTACACCTTTTCCATAAGTATTTGTTCCTACAATAGTGGCTATATTATAATCTCTTAAAGCACCAGTAACTACTTCTGATGCACTAGCAGTATTTTTATTAACCAATAAAACAACTGGAATATCTTCTGCTATGCCTCCTGTAGAAAGACTAACCTTTTCTTTACTAAACTTATTATTCAAAGTTGTTATCACTTTATCTTTGGGGATAAATTGAGATGCTATATTCTCTGCTTCTTTTAAGAATCCACCTCCATTACTCCTCAAATCAAATATAAGTCCTGTCATACCTTTATCTTTCAATTCTGTTAAAGCATCAATAAATTCTGTTGATGCATCTTCATTAAAATCTTTAAGTCTTATATATCCAATATTGCTACTTATCATTTCATGTTCTACAGAATTTCTCTTTATCTCCTCTTTTTCAAGTTCCACATCAAAACTTTTATTATCTCTTAATATAGTTAATACTATAGACTTTTTTGACATGTTAGATATTAAAGAAACAGCTTTATTAGAATCTCCATCAATATTTTCTCCATCAACTTTAGTTATTATGTCTCCAATTTTTAACTCTGCTCTCTCTGCTGGTTTACCTGATTCTATATTAGTTATTGTAACTTGAGAATTCTGAACAGTGATTGAAACACCAATTCCAATTCTTATACCTGCATTAGACAAATTAAATTTCTCATATTCTTCAGTATTCATATAAACAGTATATGGATCATTCAAACTAGAAGCCATTCCTTTTATAGCACCATCAAGTAATTTCGAATCATCTACTTCATCATTATAATTATTAATTATAACTGCTCTTGTTTCAAATAATCCTTCATATTTACTATAATCTTCAGCATACTTAATTGCATTATAATATTCTCTAAAGTTGGGCCCTATAATGAATCCAAATCTTGCTACAATATTTCCAATCAGAAACATTGTAACAGCTCCTATCATAATAAATATATAATTCTTTTTATTAATCTGATTAGATTTTTTTAGATTCACCTTAGCTGCTCCTTTTCTTACCTTAGTATATAAATTACATTTTCACATTAACTATTCTATTCTCATTTAGCTTTATTATACTACTAAGAATTTTCTTAATGCTGCGAAACTAGCAACTCCTCCTACTACTATTGAACTTAACACGAACTTCCATAATAGTGCTGTAAAAACATAGATAGGAGAAACAAGTTTTACCATGATCATTTTAGACGCAATGATACTTACCATCCACTTGTAGAAGAAGAATACTACAATGGTTGATAATATTGCTCCTATTAATGCTATTACCATACCTTCAATTATAAATGGCCATCTAATAAACCAATCTGTAGCACCAACAAATTTCATAATACCAACTTCTCTTCTTCTTGAATAAACTGTCAATTTTGTAGTATTCATTATTAAGAATATTGATACACCAATTAGAACTACAAATAAGATAACTCCTACTATTCTTATACCTTTTACAACATTTTGAACAGTATTAATAAATTCTTGTTGGTCACTAACACTCTCAACGCCTTCCATCTTTTCAACTGCTTGAGTTATATCTTCAGCATAAGATGCATCTTCCAAGCTTACAACATATGATTCTGGAAATGGATTATTGTCCATACTATATCCTTGTAATATTCCTGAACTTTCTCCCATACTATCTTGAAAATTATTAAAAGCATCTTCCTTAGATTCAAAAGTTACTGCTTTAATACCGCTTTGATCTCTTAATTTAACTTCAATTTCTCTTTTATCTATTAACTTAACATCATCTTTTAAATAAACCTTTAATTCTACTTTTGATTGAACTCCTTCAATTGCTAAATTAGCATTTTGTGCAACAAGTGAGAAGACACCTAGAACTACAAAAGTGATTAATACAGTTATTATTGATGCTACACTTATAGTCCTATTTCTTCTTAAACTTTTGAATGCGTCAGTTATAAAATAATTAATTGTATTAATCTTCATTTTCGTACATACCTCTCTTCTCATCTCTTGTTATCTCTCCACTTTCAATAGCTATAACTCTTTTTTTCATACTATCAACAATATCCTTAGCATGTGTTGCCATTAATACTGTTGTACCAGCTTTATTTATATCATCTAATAAAGTCATTATTTCCTTAGCTGTATCAGGATCTAGATTTCCTGTTGGTTCATCTGCAATTAATAAACTTGGATTATTTACAATAGCTCTTGCCAAAGAAACTCTTTGTTGTTCTCCACCTGACAACTCACTTGGAAACATTTTATACTTATGTGAAAGACCAACCAATGATAAAACCATTGGAACTCTTTTTCTAATTTCTCTTGGAGATGCCTCTACTACTTTCATTGCAAATGCAACATTTTCATATACATTTAAGTTAGGTATTAATCTAAAGTCTTGAAAAACCATACCAACTTTCCTTCTAAAATATGGCACTTGCTTTCTTGTTAAAGTACTTAAATCTGTAGTGTCTACAATAATCTTTCCAGTTGTAGGCTCAACTTCTTTTAATATCATTTTAATAAATGTAGACTTTCCTGATCCAGATGGTCCAACTAAAAATACAAATTCGCCTTTTTCTATATCAACATTTACATCTGAAAGGGCTTTTACATTGTTATTATATATTTTAGAAACATTTTTAAACCTAATCATTTTTACACTCCTACCTCATTATATAAATTTCAGTATATCATTTACAGTAGTATTATAACACAACTCATCAATATGAGACTACATATTGCTATATTATATACTTTTTTATAATTTGAAACAAAATAATCACTCTTCTGTTAAATTGACAAATCCTTTTCCTAATACTTCAGTTGCTTCATTTACTGTTATAAATGCTGTAGAATCATTTTCCTTTATAAACTGTTTAAGTTTAATAAATTGTCTCCTATCTAACACCGTAAATATGACACTATTTTTGTTACCTGTATATCCACCTCTACCATCAAAAACAGTGCATCCTCTATCTATGTCCTTTATTATATATTCTGAAACCATTTCTTCATTAGATGTAAAGATTATCACCTGTTTACATGAATTTATTCCGCTTATAAACTTATCTATAAGAGTGCTAACTAAATATACAGCAATCAATCCAAATAACCCCAACTCAACTCCGAAATTATATATAGCTAAAATTATTACTATAGAATCTGAAATTAATAGCCCCTTACCTATATCCATATTTAAATACTTGCTAAGTAATTTAGCTGTTATGCTAGTTCCACCTGTAGATGCACCTTGATTAAATACAATAGCTCCACCCAATGCTGAAAATACACTTCCAAAAACAGTTGCCAATATAATATTATCCGTAATAGCATAAGCCAATCCTAGTTTTTCTATTGTCGAAAGAATTGCAGATAATCCAAAAGTAGCATATATGCTCTTCTTTCCAAAACTACCTCCAATACACACAAACGCTAAAATAAATAATACTATATTACATATCCACATTATTGTACCAGCTTCAATATTAATTACATCTTGAATAACAAGTGCAAAACCAGATACGCCTCCAGCAGCTATATTATTAGGAAAAAAGAAATATTCCAAACCTATAGCCACTAGTATTATCCCTATCGTTATATTAAAAAATTCTTTTACTCTCTTCATACGTGTCTCCTCAAAATTCTATCTACTCTATTTTCATAAAGCCTTCCCCTAAAACTTCATAAGATTCTCTAACACTAATAAATGCTCTATCATCTACCTCTTTTATAAACTCTTTAAGTTTTATGAATTCATTTCTACTTAAAACAGAATATATAACCTTAATTTCTTTTCCACTATATACTCCTTCTCCATTTAAGTATGTACATCCTCTTGATAAATCATTAAGAATATATTCACTTATTTCCTTATACTTATCACTAATTATTGTTAACTCCTTACTAGAATTAAATCCATCAATAAATCTATCAACAGTTATTCCTAAAATCATAACACTTAGCATAGCATAAAAACCTGTATCAACTCCAAAAACAATAGCTCCTGCAAAAGTTATTAATATATCTACAATTAATAATGATTTTCCTATGTTTATATAGAAGAATTTATTTAGTATTTTAGCTAATATATCAGTTCCACCAGTTGATGCATTATTATTAAAAACAATTGCCATTCCAAATGCTGATATTAATGTTCCAAAAACTGTCGCTATAACCAAATCAGTTGTTATTGCAATTGGATTCATAAACTTTTCAATACACCACATTACAACAGACAAGCCTAAACTAGCGAAAATAGTTTTTGCTCCAAAATTCCCACCAATAAGCCAAAATGCCACTACAAACAATGCTAAATTTAAAACTAAAGTAATTCCCCCTACACTCAAGTTAGGCAACAAAGCATTTATAACTATTGCCAAACCGGTAACACCTCCAGCTGCAATGTTGTTAGGTGCAAAAAAATATTCTACAGACAATGCAACTAAAAGTATTCCAAATGTAATTAACAAATATTCTTTAAATTTTTTCCCATTCATAACATTAACCTCCACCTTACTTCCTCTCATACCATTATAATTCCTCTTTAGGAAAAAAAATATCCTTAACTCTTATTTATTATAAAAAAATTGAAATTTTAGGAATCAAATAGAAATAGGAAATATTCTTAAAACATATATATCTATTTTGCACAAAAAATCAGGATTCAAATGTTTGAATCCTGATTTTTCTATTCGTAGCTAGTATCAAAACAGTCATTTTTCAACTAGTTTCTATCTCTTGTTATTAATTGCCATCTTTACTTTTTCAACTATTTTTTCACAAGTAAGTCCATATTTATCTAACAATTCATTTGGCTTTCCACTTTCTCCAAATGTATCATTAACTCCCATTCTTAATACAGGTACAGGACAATATTCCGATACTACTTCTGTAACTGCTGATCCTAATCCTCCAATTATACTATGTTCCTCTACTGTAACTATAGCTCCTGTTTCTTTTGCTGCTTCAATAATCAAATCACTATCAATTGGCTTAATTGTATGTATATTAATTACTCTAGCATTAATTCCTTCACTTAATAATTTTTCTTTAGCTTTTAATGCTATTTCTACCATTATTCCAGTAGCAATTATACTAACATCATTTCCTTCTGAAAGCTTAATGCCTTTTCCTATTTCAAATTTATAGTTTTCATTTGTATTTATATCTTCTACAGCCATTCTTCCTAATCTTACATAACAAGGACCTTGATATTCAGCTATTGCTTTTATTGCTTCTTTAGTTTCAATTCCATCTGATGGATTAATAACAACCATATTTGGAATACTTCTCATAAGCGATAAGTCCTCTATAGCTTGATGTGTTGCCCCATCTTCTCCTACTGTTAATCCTGCATGAGTAGCACAAATCTTAACATTTAATTTAGGATAACAAATTGAATTTCTTATTTGTTCAAACGCTCTACCAGCTGCAAACATTGCAAATGTACTAACAAAAGGTATTTTTCCACATGTTGAAATTCCAGCTGCTACTCCCATCATATTTGCTTCAGCTATTCCCATATTAAAAAATCTCTCAGGAGCAACTTTTTTAAACTCTGCTGTCTTTGTTGATTTTGATAAATCAGCATCTAAAACTACTATATTAGGATTACTTTTTGCCAATTCTGCTAAAGCCTTTCCGTAAGCTTCTCTTGTTGCTTGTTTATTACTCATTTGTTTGTCCTCCTAATTCCTTAATTGCCTTATTACATTGTTCCAAAGTAGGTGCATTTCCATGCCATGAAGCATCATTTTCCATAAAAGAAACACCCTTACCTTTTATTGTTTTGCAAATTATAACTGTAGGTTTTCCTTTAAATTCTTTTGCTCTATCTATTGAATCAAGTATTTCATCATAATTATGCCCATCTATAACTAACACATTCCATCCAAAAGCTTCAAACTTCTTATCAATTGGTGAAGGATTCATAACTTTAGTTATATCTCCATCTATTTGAAGTCCATTAAAATCCACAAACGCTGTAAGATTATCAAGTTTATAATGTGCAGCCGACATAGCAGCTTCCCACACTTGACCTTCTTCCAATTCTCCGTCTCCCAATACTGTATAAACTCTATATGACTTATTATCAAGTTTACCAGCTATAGCCATACCAACTGCAGCAGATATTCCTTGTCCTAAAGAACCTGTAGACATATCTATACCACTAACGTCATTCATATTAGGATGTCCTTGTAATTTAGAACCAAGTTTTCTTAACTTTTTCAACTCTTCTCTATCAAAAAAACCTCTTCTTGATAAAGCACTATATAAAACCGGTGCCGCATGTCCTTTTGATAATATAAATCTATCTCTGTCTTCATTCTTAGGATTTTTAGGATCTATATTCAATTCATGAAAAAATAAAGTTGTAACGACATCTGCTATTGATAACGAACCTCCCGGATGTCCAGAGCCTGATTCTGTTAACATCAAAATGATATCCTTTCTAATTTCATTCGAAATTTGAATTAATTCTTCCTTGCTTTTCTTCATTAGTACACCCTCCTAGATAGTTATTATGATTTCTACTTGTACTATTTCCAACTCTATTTTATCATAATCCCCATATTTTGAATACTTTATTCTTTTATTTTTGATACATTTTTTCGTTTTTTATCCTAAATAGGATATACTTTTTCAAAAATATGCATAAAAAATACTTTCTTCTAAGTATTAAGTATAATAAACTTATCTACTTAGAAGAAAGTATATAATGATTTATAAATCATTCGATATATTCTCATTTTATGCTAAGCTTAAACTAATCAATAGTGCTTTATTAACTTTTGTCATATCCGAATCTGTCATATGACCAATCTTCTCTTTCAATCTCTTTTTATCTAAAGTACGTATTTGTTCTAAAAGTACTACTGAATCCCTATTTAGACCATAATCCTCTGATGATATTTCTACATGTGTTGGTAACTTAGCCTTATTTATTTGGGATGTTATTGCCGCAACTATTACAGTTGGACTATATCTATTCCCTATATCATTTTGCATAATTATAACTGGTCTAATTCCTCCTTGCTCTGATCCTATTACAGGACTCAAATCTGCATAAAATATATCTCCTCTTTTTACTACCATAGTCGTCATTTGAAAAATCACACTCCGCAAAGCCACGTCTCATAATTATTAATTTCAACTAATTCACTTTCATTATCACTAGCAAGTTGTAGATTGATTTTTCCCATTTCTATATATCCGTTTTTCATAGATTTAAAAAACTTATTCTTCTCTTTATTATATTGTATTAATTCACCATACAATAATGTGCCATTTTTTATTTTCTCATTTCTATTTTTTTCTACTGATGACATATTTTCCCCTCCGAAAAACAATAAGAGCTTTGTATGTTTAAATTATACAGAAAAAATATCATCATGTCAAAAATTGTATTTTAATCTTATATTTTACAAGCTAATGACTTTTTATATAATATTTTATTATTTAAAATCATAAAGTTAATCTCAATAATTAAAGACTCTTTTTTTTTAGTATTATTAAAATTTTATTTTTCTTATGTTTATACTAAAATAATTCATCATTTATTTTATCTAGATATTTAAAATCATCGTAAATAATTTGCATTTTCTCTTTATTGTTCATATCATATATCTTTGTAATTATTGGACTCTTTGTATTTTTATTTATATATAACTTAGCAAAATTCATGTGATTATTTTTAAAAGGAAGTTCAATCTCTACTTCAATATATTTTGCGTCCCCCCATTCTTCAGATCCTTCTTGTATTTTAACTATATTATTAGATAAAATGCTGTTCATAAATGCTAACGGATACACCTTATCCAAGTTTTCATCAATTTGATATTCATATCCTCTATCATTCATACTTATAAACCCATCTTTATATATCTTAACTCTATCATTCTCAAACTCTATTCTCATTCCCTTATCTTTGCAATAATATAGCTTACTTTGCTCCTCATATTCTCCCTTATCATTATTCACCAAATATTTCACTGTACAAGAATACATTTTTGCATCTTTCAATTTATCTATAATCTCTTCATTTGTAGGATTATATACATTTCTGAAAGCAATAACCATAATTATTGATATAAATGGTATTAGTAATAGTAATAATATATATTTTTTATCTTTGAAAATTAATTTCATAACTCCCCCAATGTAAATTATTCTTTATTACTAATATTACATTGCATCAATAAATATTCTTCTAGTTCAGCATACTCTCTATAAATTTAGGTACTTCCCTTATTACATCTTCAGCAGTAATTACATACTTATCTTTTGAAAGCATATCTCCTATAGCTCCATGAATATACGCTCCACATACAGCACTATCATAAATTCCAATTCCTTGAGCTACTAAAGATCCTATTATACCAGTCAAACAATCTCCCATACCACCTGATGCCATCTTACTATTTCCTGTATTATTTATAATAACTTTATCCCCATTTGAAATAACCGTATTAAAACCTTTTAAAAGAGTTATTATATTATTTTTAGCATACTCTCTACATACATCAATTCTATTTTCATTAATATAATTAATGTCCCTTTTTATAAGTCTAGCCATCTCTCCTGCATGAGGAGTAAATATAGCTCTATATTCTAACTTTCTTAATATCTCATTATCCTCACTAACCATATTTAAAGCATCTGCATCCAAAACGATAGGACACTTACTTTCATTAATAAACTTATATAACATAGATTTATTTATTTCTTTTTTCCCTAATCCCGGACCACAAATAATTACATTTGCATTCTTTATTAATTTATTTATTTCTTCTTCTTGATCATAATTAACAGTCATTGCTTCAATAAGCTTTGATGACAATATAGGTTGTATATCTTTTTCCACCACTAATGAAATCAAACCCGCTCCAGTTTTCACTGCTGATTGTGTTGTTATGTATGCAGCCCCTGTCATCCCCATACTTCCTGCTAGTATTACTATTCTTCCATAATCGCCCTTGTGACCATATATCTCCCTTTTAGGTATTATCTTTTTTAAAGTTTCTTTGTTTACCATCTGAACATTATCAGAATTATTTTTCTTTATATAATCAGGTATATTTATATCAACTACTTCTATTTCCCCTAAATATTCCTTCACACCACAATTAAAATATCCCTTTTTCAACACTTCAATAACAAATGTTTTTGAAGCTATTATTGATATTCCCATTTGTTTACCCGTATCTGCATTTAATCCTGTTGGATTATCAATAGATATAGTATATCTAGAATTCTCATTAATACTTTTTATCAAATTATATAAAACACCCTCAATATTTCTGTTTAATCCAACTCCCATTATTGAATCAACAATTAAATCCGCTCTTTGTATATCACTAATAACACTTTCACTAACTTCATCTATCACATTATTTACTATACCCAATTGTTTTACTATATTGTAATTAATTAAAAATTCATTACTACCCTTTTTTAAATCCCCTATTATATATATTTTCACTTCCTTATTGACCAAAAAAAGTTTTCTAGCAATAGCCAATCCATCTCCACCATTATTTCCAACACCACAAAAAAACAAAAAACTATTCCCTTTATGTACTATACTTTTAAAAATATTTTCTGCGGCATTCTCCATAAGGACTATACTTGGAATTCCTACCTCTTCTATAGTTTTTTTATCCATTATCTTTGCCTTCTCAATGCTTACAACTTCCAATAAACTTCACCTCTTTAATTTT
Organism: Clostridium sp.; assembly: GCA_015058375.1. Lineage (GTDB taxonomy): Bacteria > Bacillota > Clostridia > Clostridiales > Clostridiaceae > Clostridium. The sequence goes on along the minus strand of SVCK01000080.1, from coordinate 12,174 downwards.
TCAACAAAATATCATTGTTATATATGAAATTGTAACACGTATTTTTAAGTTGTATTTTTTATTCTTTTCTTTCCGTTTTTTAATTAATCACTATTAATACCCAATGTTAACATACATCTTTATCAATATACTCACTCAAGACATCTTTTAAATGTATAGGTGATACTTCATTCCTTGATAATATATTTATTATTTCTTCCATTTTTTGTTCATTAGATGATATACTTCTTACTTCATTCTTTACAATATTTATAATACCAGCTTTCGACTTATCTTCCCTTCTAACTTCTACACCATACTCAATAATATTTTCCTCACATTGTTTTATTATTTGATAAGTATATATCCTCTCTAAACCTTCACAATATTTTGTCCTAACACTCTTCTCTATTATCATTATTAAATTCCTCCTATAAATTCTCCCCTTTTACGTTTTATATATTAACACAGTTAATTTTAGAACATTGTCAAAGCCTGTCCACTAAAAAAATAAAACGTATCTTTTTTAATGACATAAAATAACTTATTACAACTTTTCTCTTTATTTTTAGTTTTAAAATATATTTTTTGCATATCAAAAAGTGCCTTATATGTCGACTTATTTTATTTTTAAGCAACTAAAAAAGGCAAGTAATTCTTCAACTTGCCTTTTTTAAATCCCAATATACCATAGATGAAATACGAATACTTTATTATAACTTTGTATTAAATATCATCTTAAACAAATTTTTCACTAAAAAATATTTAGTCTACTATTTTTTCCTCATCATTATGTTTATATTTTCTGCCATTAACAAAATTAAAATCTTCTGCTATAACTTCCGCAAAATATTTCTTTTCTCCTAATTTATCCTCATAACTTCCTGTTCTTAGTCTTCCACTTAAACTAATACTATCTCCTTTTTTCAAATATTTGCATACTATTTCTGCCTTTTTGCCCCATACTGTTACACGTATCAAATCTGATTTTCTTGTTCCATCAGCTGATTTGAAATTTCTATCTACTGCAATAATAAATTTTGTGAAAACTTTGTCTCCTGATTCTGTTGTTCTTAGTTCAGGATCTATTATGAGTCTACCTAGTAATATTATTTTATTCATGTTAACACCTCCTGAATATCTTCATTCATTAATTGTTGACATGAATAAATTATAATATTCAACTTTATTTATTTTTTATTTCCATTATTTATTTGTAATACTGCATTAATTTCAACACCAAGCATAAATATATTTGACATTAAAAAAAGCCATATCATCAATATAAAAACAGCAGCTAAACTGCCATAAAATCTAGAATAATTATTATAGTTGTTAATATAAAACGAAAAAATCATTGATATAATAAACCATCCTATAGTAGTAAAAACTGATCCTGGCAATACATAACCCCATTTAACTTTTTCTGCTGGAGTATATCTATAAATAGCAGCACATATTAATATAAATATAAGTATAATGACTCCTCGCCTTAATATATTCCACACAAATTCTAATGCCTCACTAAAAGGAATATTTGATATTAAATATTTGCTTATAACATCTCCAAATACTAAAAAACTCAATGATAATAATATCATCATTGCCAATGCTATTATCCCAAAAAAGGACATACTTGCTCTTTTTATATAATTTCTATGTTCTTCTAGCTTATAAGCTTTATTAACACCTTTTATAACAGCTCTAAACCCTGAAGATGCTGACCATATAGCTAATAAGACAGATACCCCTAATAATCCAGTATTTTGAGAATCTACAATTTCCAATACTATAGTCTTTACCAATTCAAAAACTGTTGTTGGTAATACAGATTTTAATACTTCCAAAACTGTTGTACTATCTAAATTTATGAAACCTATCAACGTAAACAAAAACATTAAAAACGGGAAAAATGACAAAATCAAATAATATGCTAATTGAGATGCTAATGCAAAAATATCATCTCTCTTCACTTTAACTATAAAATGTATCAATAATTCCATCTTAGACAATTGTGTTTTTTTCATATCTTCACCAATCACTTCTTACCTTTTCATGTTTAATTTTATAATACTTTAACTTTTATACCTTCTATTTGATAAGACTTATAGGTTTCCAATTTTCAGGCAACAAATTATAATAGTCTCTCTTTAAATATCTATCATCTATAAGTAATAATCTTCCTTTATCAGTCTCTGTTCTTATTACTCTTCCAGCGGCTTGAAGTACCTTATTTATTCCTGGATATATATATGCAATACTTTCTCCTTCCTCTCCAAAATGTTTATATATTATTTCTCCTTCAATAGATACCTTAGGATATCCAACTCCTACTATTATTACTCCTACTAATTTATCTCCTGGCAAGTCTATTCCTTCTGAAAAACTTCCACCCATAACACAAAATCCAGTAATATTATTTCTTTGTTTAAACATATTTATAAATCCACTTTGTTCTTCATCAGTCATGTTAGACTGCTGACATATAATATTACCCAATATATTATGTTTTTCTAAGTAGTTGTATATATTATTCATGTATTCGTATGAAGGAAAAAACACCATATAATTCCCCATATTATCTAAAATAAATTGTGCTATTTTATTGCTTATCTCTGGTATAGTTTTATCTCTAACTCTATAACGTGTATTTGCTCTATAGATGCATACTTTAAAGTTTTCTTTAGGAAATGGCGATTTCAGTCTTAGCCTATAACTATTCTCATTACCCCCCAATATTTTTATAAAATAGTAAAATGGTGATAATGTTGCTGAAAATAATATTATTGCTCTAAATTTGTCCATTACACTTTTTAAATTTTTTGATGGATTAGCACAAAATAATGATATCCTTATATCGTCACTTATATTTTCAATATATGTATAATACTGGTCGTTATATAACTCTGACACTCCAAAAAAAGCATTAATTTCAAAAAATAAATCTATTAACTTTTCAGTATATACATTATTTTTTTTAATGCTTAATATCCTATCAATTTCTTTACATAATATTCTCAGTTCTTTGCACAAATCTTTAGGAAGATCCTTGTAATAAATATATCCTTTTCCTTCCTCTTCACAATACATTCTTTCTTGAATGAACAGTTTTATAACTTTATCAATCTTTTTGTATAAAGCAGGATAAACCCCTCTAATCTCTTTCTTAATATTGTTAAATTCACTTTTACATAATCTTGCACTATAACTAGCTCTACTTCTATCGACCAAGTTATGAGCTTCATCAATTAATAAAGTAGTGTTCTCTGCATCTTCTATAACTCTATTTAATTGCACTTTCGGGTCAAAAATATAATTATAATCACAAATCACAAAATCACACCACTCAATTAAATCTAATGATAATTCAAATGGGCAAATCTCATATTTCTTTGCATACTTAATTATATTTTCTATAGAAAATTCATTTTCGTCTAAGACAATTTCCATAATATTTTTCTTCAACTTATCATAATAAAGATTAGCATAAATACAATCTTCTTTATTGCAACTAACTTTATCGTTTAAGCACATCTTTTCTTTCGCTTGAATAGTAATTGTCTTTATTTTTAATCCTCTATCTCTCAATAAACTTAAAGTATCTTCAACTGTAGCTTTATTTGCACCTTTAGCAGTTAAGTAAAAAATCTTATTTGATAATTGACTACTTAAAGATTTAAGTGCAGGAAATATTGTAGATATTGTTTTTCCTGTTCCTGTTGGTGCTTCTATAAATATTTTTTCCTTATCTCTTATTGTGCCGTAGCAAGATTTTATAAATGAAAGCTGCCCTTTTCTATAACTAGTGAAAGGAAATTGAAGTTCTTTTATGCTATTATCTCTCTTTATCTTATTTTCCATCTGTATCTCAATATATTTTTTATAATATGATACCAATTCCATAATGTAATCTATAAGTTCTTTTCTTGTGTACTTTTTCAAGAACGATTTAACTTCATTATTTTCAAGATTATAATAACTTAACTGAACATATACCACATCTATATTTCTTTTTTCACACACCATGTATGCATATATTTTGCCTTGACTCCAATGCATTTCATTAAAATCATCATATATTAGATTTAAAGGCACATATGTAGATTTAATTTCTTCAACTATTATTCTTCCCAAATCTTCTATTATACCGTCACATCTTCCATCAATATGTAACAAAAATTTTCCAACATCTATTTTAGTATCTAAATAAACTTCCTTTTCATAATTTTTAAATATCTCAGCATTACTTTTTTGTAATTTCTGATGAGCTCTTACTCCCTCAATAGCTCTTGCATTTGTTTTAAATGTATTATCTAAACTTCCAGACTTCAACACAAGTTCAACTAATTCTCTTACAGATTTTTTAATTTCTAATTTCACATCCACTCACCTTATCTATATAAATCTCTATAAAAAATAAAATAGTGGATATTTATACTCTCCACTAATTTAGTATACTTAAACTTTATATCATTATACATTGTAATATAATAAAAATTCTTAAATACATTTTTAAAATTTAATTCAAATTTTTTATATTTCATAATTTGAATTTCCTTATACATGAAAAAAATAGGAGATCTTACGTCTCCTATTAAACATTATATTCATTTGCTATCTTTTGAACTAACTTCTTAATTGTACTAGCTTGAACAATCAAAGAAATCACCCCAATAAACACTCTAATTCTATCCTCATCTTTTTCATCTAATTTTAAGGAATCCATTATTTTATCAAGTTTACTTTCATCAATTAATGGATTTGCCAATACTGAATCATAGCTTTCTTGTTGAATTTCAGTAAATATTTTATACGCTGATTCCCATGATATTATATCATCACTTCTATCATTTATTTCATTAAAGGCTAAACTAAAGACTTTTCTAATTTCTTCAGTTGTTAAAACCGGTCTCATATAGCTTAATAAAATGAGCTGTACTAAATGTAATTTTGTATATCCCCTTTTTTTACCATCCTCTGGTCTAGTTATTACTTCGCTTTTTATATAATTTTGTACTATGTTATTAGTATATTTTTCATCAGCAAATTTATCATTTAAAAAATCTATTACTTGTGAAAGAAATAAATCATATTGTGGCAAATCACTATATGGAACCATATTATTCTTTGAAATCTCTTTAGCCAAATCTTTTATATATTCAATATCAAGCTTACTACCCATATAAATTCCACCTCTATAAATTATTATTTTTAATTATATTATATAGTATAAGAAAACTTATTACAAGTTATTTTAACCTTTTTTATATTTTCCTATTGCTAAAATTATATATTTATAGTATATTTGTTCTAAAAGAATAGTATTTTTTTCGACAAATTACTATTTAAAAAACAATATATGGTATTCTTTCAAATTTCAAAGAAAAATGATTATTCCACTTGATTTTAAATCATTTTTGTATTATATTATTTACTTAACAAGAATTATATACCACTATAAGAATAAAAAAATATTTCTGTATAATATTATTTTTAAATGTAAAGTATTGACAATTTCAAAAAATGGTAGTATATTCTATTTATACATAGTTTATAGAGAAATTTGTAAGTTAAAAAATATTGTTCACATTTTAGGTTGACTTTATATTACATTTTTGGTAAGATAGCATAGTAAAATGTCGAATGATGCAAATACGAGGAGGAAACTTAAATGAAATCAACAGGTGTAGTAAGAAGAGTAGACGAATTAGGGAGAATAGTTATTCCTATAGAATTAAGAAGAACTTTAGACATAGCAGAAAAAGATGCTTTAGAAATATATGTAGATGGTGAACAAATCATATTAAAGAAATATGAACCAGCTTGTATATTCTGCGGAGATGCTAGAGACGTTATAAATTATAAAGGTAAAAACATTTGTAAAAACTGCCTTGAAGAAATGAAAAATTCAAGAATCTAGTTTTTAAATTTAACAAAAAACATCCCCAAATTTTTTGTTATAAAAAAGGCCTCTATCCCCTAGAGGTCTTTTTTATATACCTAAATTTCTGTTGCTATTTTATAAACTTCATTTTTTTGCATTCCACGTTCTTTAGCAACTCTTTTTATAGCTTCTTTTTTCGATAATCCTTGATTCATAACACTAATAATATGCTCTTCTATTGATAAATCTTGCCATTGTTCTCTATGTTCTCTATCTATTTCATCCTGAGTTTTTCCTTCAACAACTAAAACAAATTCACCTTTTATTGTTCTATTTGAAAAAACTTCTATAACTTCTTCTATACTACCTCTTGTTATTTCTTCATGAAGTTTTGTTAATTCTCTACAAACTGAAATCTTCCTATTACCAAGTTCCTTCATTAATATTGATAATGTATTTAACAATCTATGAGGTGACTCATAAAATATTAATGTTTCTTTTGAATCTCTTACTTCTTCAAAAAGTTGCTTCCTTTCTTTATTTTCTCTAGATATAAATCCTCTAAAAATAAACTTAGTTGTATCTAATCCAGAATACACTAAAGCCGTTGTTATAGCTGTTGCTCCTGGTAAAACTTCAAATTCATAATTATTTTGTATACATTTTTGCACAATAACTGCTCCTGGATCTGAAATTCCTGGAGTTCCCGCATCTGTAACTATTGCTATACTTTTCCCTTCTTCTATCAATTGTAAAATATCTTCACTTTTCCCTTGTTCATTATGTTGATGATAACTAATTAATGTTTTTTTTATTTCAAAATGATTAAGTAATTTTAATGTCTGTCTAGTATCCTCTGCTGCCACTATATCTACTTTTTTTAACACTTCTAATGCTCTTAATGTTATATCTTTTAAATTTCCTATCGGTGTAGGAACTAAATATATCTTTCCTGTACTCATACTACTATCAACTTCTTCCATATATTTTATCTATTTCCTCACTATATCCACCTTCTAGATTATGTACATAAAGAGGTGCTTCCCATTTTAAAAATTGTCCACCATCTCTTTGTCCTTCAACAAGAACAATATTAGGAGCTTTATTACAAGTTGGATGAACCATTTTTATCCTTTTAGGTTCAATTTTATACTTTCTCATCAAAGTAATTATATCTGCAAGTCTTTCAGGTCTATGTACTATAAACATTCTTCCATTATCTTTTAAAAGTGTTCTTGCCGCTTTTATTACATCCTCTAAATTACATAATATTTCATGTCTTGCTATAGCCAATTTATCAGATGTATTTTTTATCCCAGCATTATTCAATTTATAAGGTGGATTTACTGTTAAAACATCAAATTTTCCCAATGTTTTTAACAAATCTATATTCTTCAAATCACCTTGGCAAAATTTTATCTTATCTTCTAAATCATTTAATTTAACACTTCTATTGGCCATTTCTACCATATCATCTTGAATTTCAAGGCCAACAATTTCATTTGGATTATATTTGCCATATAATAAAAATGGTACAATTCCAGTTCCAGTACATAAATCAATAACTCTAAATTTATTCTTAACATTTGCAAAATCCGCTAACAAAACTGCATCTATTCCAAATCTAAAAGCACTTTTTTTTTGAATTAAATTTAATCCTTTAAGTTGTAAATCATCAAGTGATTCATCTTCAAATATCTGAATATCTTTCATTAAATCATCCTCATAACATTATCTTTTTATTATATAGTATATATCATTTAATGTAACAAATCAAAAAGCTGTGTTGAAATTATTATTCAACACAGCTTGTACATTTTAATCTTACTAATTTAATACTCTTATTCCTTTATAGAATCTATTTACTCTTGATATCTTAATAACATCTCCAGTTTGTGGAGCATGAATCATTTGTCCATTTCCAACATATATTCCTACATGTCCAGCATGTGGAAAGACTAAATCTCCTACTCTTAACTGATCTTGTGATACTTGTCTTCCAGCATTTACTTGGTCATATGTAGTTCTTCCAATATTTATTCCTGCTGCATTTCTATAAACATACGAAGTAAATCCTGAACAGTCAAATCCACTTGGTGTTGTACCGCCCCAAAGATATGGAATTCCTAAAAATCTTTGTGCATATTCTATCAATTTAACCGCATCTTGAGAAACAGGTATACTTGTATCTACTGTTGAACCTCTATTAGTACTTGCAGTTTGTTGTGCTACTTTTTGTTTTTTAAGAGCTTTTGCTTTAGCTATAGCATCATCAACTTTACTAATTACTTCTTTAGATTGTAATTGATTCTTATATGCTTCCAATAAACTAATAGCAGAGCTAATTTCATCAATAGAACTATTACTATTAGTTGCTTGTTGAATCCATGGTGTTACAGCTTCTGTTTCTATTGGAATTATATTTTCTCTTTCGAAATTTTCTTTTTCTTGTTTTGCTTGTTGAAGAATAGCTTCTTGATCAGCTTTTTTAGCATCTGTCTTTTGCTTTTCTTCTTTAATTTCAGCATTTAAGCTTTCAATTTCTTTTGCTTTTTCTTCAAGAGTATTTACCTTTTTATCAAGTTCACTCTTACTATCATTTAATTCACTTACTGCTTTTCTATCTAAGTCTATTAATGTTTTAGCGTTATCTATTTTACTTATTAAATCACTAAAACTATCAGCTGAGAATAAAATTGAAATATAACTAGCCTGTCCACCAGTTTTATAAATTTCTCTTAGTCTTGTCCCTAAAATTTGTTCTTGATCTTCTATGTTTACTTTTATTTGTTCAATTTCTTTATTTACATTCTCAACTTCTGAATTTATATTATCTACTTGCTGATTATTATCATTTATTTTTACTACTAATTCACTTATTTCATTATCTAGGACTTGTACCTTTTCTACTAATTCATTATACTTTTCTTGTTTTTGCTTAAATTCATTTTTCACATCTTCACTCACTTGTGGCACAGCGCTAACTGTTTGTGCTACTGATGTTACAACAAATAAGCCAGCTAATATAGCTGATACTATCTTTTTTTTCATTAACAATGGTCTGTCTGACCATCCCTCCCTTCACACATACATCACTATTATATAAAACTTATTCTAATTATATCATTTTTCTACTAAAATGACAATTCACTTAACTTTCGTCATTTTTGTATATCTCCCAATAGTTCACATATACTTATATATTCTTATCTTTTCTCTTTCATGTAAATATTTTCAATTAAAAAATATGAATATATGTTTGACTTTTTGCAAAACTTTGTATATAATATTACTTGTTTCGGGGTGTGGCGCAGATGGTAGCGCGCATGGTTTGGGACCATGAGGTCGCAGGTTCGAGACCTGTCACCCCGACCATATAAAAAAAAGGTAGACAAATAGTCTACCTTTTTTCGTATACAAAATAATATGAGGTGAAATATGATAAACAACATTAAAGCTGCAATTTTTGATTTAGACGGTACCTTAATAGATTCTATGTGGGTATGGGAACAAATAGATATAGATTTCTTATCTTCTAAAAATTTAAAAGTTCCTCCTAAACTAAAAGACGAAATATCTCATCTTAGTTTTACAGATGTAGCTTTATATTTCAAAAGCACATTTAATTTAAATGATAGCATTGAAGATATACTAAATACTTGGAACACTATGGCTCTTAATCATTATTCTAATAATGTAAAATTAAAACCTGGAGTTGAAGAATACTTAAAATATTTAAAAAATAATAACGTAAAAATAGGACTGGCATCTAGTAGCAACTTACTTTTAATAGAATCCGTTCTTAAAGCTAATAATATATATCAATATTTCGATGCAATAACTACTACTGATGAAGCTAAAAAGGATAAAAGTCATCCAGACGTTTACTTATTAGCAGCTAATAAGCTAAATGTAGAACCTAAAGAATGCATTGTATTTGAAGATATAATTACTGCTGTAAAAGCTGCTAAAACTGCTAATATGAAAGTTATTGCAATATATGATAAATCTTCTAAACATAATAAAGATATTTTGTCTAACATAGCTGATAAATATATATATGATTATAAAGAATTAATGTAAAATTAATAATCCTGATTTCTTAAATATTTTTATCATTATATATATTAGTAATAATACACAAAAACAGTAGATAAATTTGTTTTACACAAATCTATCTACTGTTTGCTATTAAAATACTATTTTCTTTCTACAGTATACTTACCTTCTAATTCTTTAATCATATCAACATATTTTCTTTGTTGAGCTTGTTGAATAAGTTGTTGAGTAACTTGATCTTTTACATCTTCAAATTTCTTTTCTTTTTCTTCAGTTTTATCTTCAACTAATATTAAGTGATATCCAAATTGAGTCTTAACTGGATCTGTAACTTTTCCTATTTCAGCATTGAAAGCTGCTTCTTCAAATTCTGGAACCATCATTCCCTTTCTAAAGTTACCTAAATCTCCACCTTGTTCTTTTGATGGACATGTAGAATACTTCTTAGCTGCATCTTCAAAACTTATAGATTTACTTTCTATCTCAGCTTTAATATCTTTAGCCTCAGCTTCATCTGCAACTAATATATGTTTTGCTGTAGCAGTAGCTGGTTCAACAAATTGTGCCTTATTATCATCATAATATTTCTTTACTTCTTCATCTGTAACAGTTACTTCTGATAAAACTTTATTTATTGTCATTTGAATTAATATTTCTTTAGATAACTTTTCTACTGTCTTCTTATATTCATCAGTTTTATTTAATTCTATTTCTTCACCTAATTTACCAAACAATTCAAAAGCTATAGTTTGTTCTAATAATTGCTTTCTACCTTGTTCATTATCCATATACATTCTTTGTTGTTCTGGATATCTTGCTATAATCTCATTAAGATCATTACTTGTTATTTCGTTGCCTTCAACAATGGCTAATACCTTATTTTCCATTCGTTTTCTCCTTTTTAACTAAATATTATACATATATTTTAACAGTATATGCCACATATAACAACTTATAAATTTACATATATTGAAGTATCTAGCTAATAATAATTTTATATGAACACTCAAATTTTTCATCCTTTTGTAAAGATATAATACCTTCTTTTTCAGAGAAATCTCCATTGAAATCATAAAAATCAGCATGACCATACCAAGGTTCAACACAAATTAAATTTGCACCATTTTTAGGTGCCCATATTCCTAAATAAGGGAATCCTGAAAAATCTATTTCTACTGATTTAGTACTTTTTCTTGATTTTAAAGTCACTCTATTTGATTGTAAATTATTAAAAATTAGAGCATCATTTTTAAATGTATCTTTTGTCAAATTAATAACATTACTATTAACCAAATAAGGTGTTTTATTTCTTGTCAAATACCCTTCTTGTGTAAGTAATGTAATAGCTGCATTTTCCTCCTTATTAAATTCTAAATAATAATCATCTATAGTTTCATTATCTTCCCTAGGACACATAAAAGCAGGGTGTGAGCCTATAGAGAATAGAATATTCTTATCATTTCTATTAATCACTGTATATTTAACTTGAATCTGATTATCATCAAGTATATATTCACAATAAAGCTTAAATTTAAAAGGATACACTTTTAACGATTCTTCTGAATAATTTAATTCAAACTTAATACTATTTCTATTTTTGTCTGCAACATTAAACTTTGACAATCTAGCTAATCCATGCTGAGGTAATTCATATATCTTATTGCACACTTTATATTTACAATTTTTCACCTTCCCAACTATCGGAAACAATATTGGTGTTTGATACTTCCACCCTAATGGATCTCTATTCCATAAATATTCTGTATTATTCTCTTTATTGATTATTGAATTTAATTCAGCTCCATTACTATTTACTATAATTTTTAATTTATCATTTTCTAAAACCCCAGTCATATTATACCTCCTAAGTAAATTTATTACATCTAAATTATATTAGTTTTTTGTATAAAAAAAAAGAGACTTTATAGTCTCAAAATTAAATAATAATTTCATTATAAAGGCAATTAAATTACTTAAACTTAAATATTCTCAAATTTATTTAAAGAAAAATCGCTGCAAGCTAATCTTACAGCGACTTTTTATTTGGTGGCTCGACCTGGAATCGAACCAGGGACACGAGGATTTTCAGTCCTCTGCTCTACCGACTGAGCTATCGAGCCATATTACCTGGCAACGTTCTACTCTCCCACACAGTCTCCCGTGCAGTACCATCGACGCTGTAGAGCTTAACTGTCCTGTTCGGAATGGAAAGGAGTGTTTCCTCTACGCCATCATCACCAGATTATGAGATT
>SVCK01000079.1 GCA_015058375.1 Clostridium sp. | reverse complement strand
TAATACATCTGTCCATCCAGAATCATATAAAGAAGCTAAAAAACTTATTGAAATTTTAGGCTATTCTAAAGAAGACTTGAAAAATAATAAGCTTTCAGATATAGAGGAAAGAGTTAAAGAAAAAGGTATTAAGAATATAGAGCAGGAAATTGAAATTGGAGAATTAACTTTAAGAGATATAATTAAAGAACTACAAAAGCCAGGAAGGGACCCTAGAGATGAAATGCCTAAACCAATTTTAAAAACTGGTGTAATAGATTTGAAGGATTTGCAGCCAGGAATGGAACTTATGGGAACAGTAAGGAATGTTTCGGATTTTGGTGCATTTGTAGATATTGGTGTTCATCAAGATGGTTTAGTGCATAAGAGTCAAATGGCAGATAGGTTTGTAAGACATCCTTTAGATGTGGTTAAGGTTGGAGATGTTATAAAAGTTAGAATTCTTGATGTTGATTTGAAGAGAAAAAGAATTGGATTAACAATGAAAGAAGTTGCACAAAAATAGTAGAAGATATATAATAAAATATAAGGAAATAATAAAATAATAAATCTTCAGGGCAGGGTGTAAGTCCCTACCGGCGGTATAGCCCGCGAGCTAATTAAATTTAGCAGATTCGGTTGAATTCCGAAGCCGACAGTTAGAGTCTGGATGGAAGAAGGTAGTTATATCAAAATACAAATTTATTTGTTATTGTAATTTAAGCCCTGACAATTTTTATTGTCAGGCTTTTTTACTTAAAGAAAAAGATAATTATTTTGATAATACCCTAGAAGATTTGGGGAGGGTTTTATATGAATAATGAAACAAGAAAATTGGATAGGTCAATTAAGGTGGCTGTATTAGGTGCTATAGCATTTTTATTAATGTTTTTAGAAATACCTATAATACCTATGTTTCCATGGTTGAAGATGGATTTGAGCGAAGTGCCTGTTTTGATGGGGGCATTTGCATTTGGACCATTAGCAGGTATGACAGTGGAAGTATTAAAATTATTGCTACATTTAATGATTAAGGGAACAAGTACAGGTGGAGTTGGAGAACTTGCTAACCTTTTAGTTGGAGCTGCATTAGTTTTGCCAGCAGGATTTGTTTATAGTAAGAAGAAGAGTAAAAAAACAGCTATAATTGGTATGATTTTAGGTGGTTTTTGTATAGAAATAGTTGGGGTAGTAGCAAATACATATCTGTTGTTACCAGCTTATGGAATTCAAATGCCAACAGAAACTTTAATGAAATATGTTACTGTAGGGTTGTTACCATTTAATGGTGTGAAGGCTGTTTTAGTATCAGTAATTACTTTTATTCTTTATAAAAGATTATCTGTATCGATATTTAAAGTTGAATCAAATTTTGGTAAAAAGATAAATGTAAAAAAAGAAATTTAATTAGATTAAGCATATTGTCACAACACAGATAGGAAATTAAAACTGTGTTGTGACTTTTTGATTAAAATATTCAAAATATGTTATAATTATTATATTAAAAAGTAAGTATCATAATTATAAAGGGAGAGAACAAATGATTAATAGAAATATTTTAAAATTAGTGGTTGCATCATCAACGATTATGGGAGGAATTGGATTAACAGCGAATACGGTACAAGCTGTAGAAAAGAATAATAATGTTAATAAGAATGAATTAACTAAAGATGCTACAAAAGTTAGTACACAAATGAAAGGAAAAGTAGTTAATGTAAGTAGCAATTTAAATGTAAGAATAGATGCAGGAACAAATTATGATACAATTGGATATGTGTATAATAACCAAAATATAGAAATACTATCAGAAAAAAATGATTGGTATAGAATTTCTTTTAATGGAAGGGAAGGGTATGTATCTAAAAAATATATAAGTGTTGAAAATGCAGTTTTAGAAAGTAAGGCTCAAGCTAATAAAATAAAAGGTAAGGTTATTAATGTAAACAGTATCTTAAATATAAGGCAATCAACAGAAAGTAATTCTGCAATATTAGGAACATTAAGAAATGGAGATACATTTGATATAATATCAAAAACAGGTGATTGGTATAACATTAGAAGTAATAATATTGTTGGATTTGTAAAAGCCACATATGTGCAAAGAATTGAACAAAATGAAGTTGCTATGCAAAATGTAATTAATACTATTATTCAAGATTATAATGTGAATAAATGCGAGAGTAAAATATCAATACAAAAAGGAAAAGTTAAGAATGTTTCAAGTAATTTAAGAGTTAGAAGTGCAGCGTCTACTTCAGCTCAAATTGTAGGGTATTTGCTAAATGGAAGTGAAGTAACTATCAAAGGTGAAGTTGGTAATTGGTATATTATTGACTTTAATGGAAGAAATGGATTTGTAACTAAAGAGTATATTCAAAAAGGTAGTGTACAAGCTATTGATTCTAGTACTTCAAGTTCAAAAAAAGGAAAAGTAGTAAATATAAGTAGTAGTTTGAATATAAGATCAGGAGCAGGAACAGGACATTCAATAGTAGGAAGATTAACAAATGGAGCAACTGTAGATATATTAGGAAAAAATGGTGGCTGGTATCATGTAAATAGTAATGGAGTAACAGGATATGTATCAGCAGAGTATTTAAAAGAAGAATCTTCTGCAAGTGGTACACAAGAAAGTAAATCAACGTATGGAAGTACTTCAAGTTCAAAAAAAGGAAAAGTAGTAAATATAAGTAGTAGTTTAAATATAAGATCAGGAGCAGGAACAGGGCATTCAATAGTAGGAAGATTAACAAATGGAGTAACTG
>SVCK01000078.1 GCA_015058375.1 Clostridium sp. | reverse complement strand
ATTTCTCTTACTGATGGTGGATATCCTTTAGTTTCTGTATATGTTTTTAAAAAATTATATATTTCAGACTGTTTATCTTTGCTCTCAATCATATTAACACCTCTTTGTTGTATTATATCATATCATTAATTTTTATTCAAACTTATGTTCTCAAAACTCATGTTCTGTATTTTGTGAACCTTTAATTATTATAACCATAAAAATTTTATATATACATAAAAATAATTTTTTTATTAATTTTCTTTGGTATAATTAATTGATTATATGTCGATAATTTGTTATAATGAGGTTTGAATTTTTTAATAGGTGGTGGCTTAGATGAGCAAATATACAGATGATGATTATTGCGATATTTATGAAAATAAGATTTGTGATAACTGTGGAAAGTGCCTTGAAATGGAAGGCTACGATACTAAAGCAATAAAAATCGAAGACATTGCTAAAACAGTTGATGAAAATAAAGTTTTAGAAGAAGAATATTTAAAAGAATTGCAGGCTCAGAAAGATGCTGAAGAAAGTATGGATGAAGAAGAAAATATTTTAGATAAAGATGAAGCTCTTAAAAAAGCATACGAAGCCTTTTCTAAGGAAAATAATTTCAATTTTGATGATGAAGAATACGAAGATGCATTTGAGCATATAGATTATAATGAAAACTTTCTTAATGATGATGAACTTGAAGAAACTACAGTTGAAATTTTTCCGGGTGTAAGAGTATTAAGAAAGAAAAATGATGATAAAAAATAGAAAAATATAAGTATAGAATCACTCCTAATTTCAAATAATAAATTATGAATTAAATTAGGGGTGATTTTTTATGAAAAACAAAAAAATATTAGCTTTATGCGTGGCATCGTGTTTAGGAATAGCATCACTTTTTATGGGATGTAATAATAATGCAAAAGATGATGTTGATAAGGCTGCAGAAGATGTAAAAGATAAAGTAGATGACGTTGGTGAAGGAGTTAAACAAGAAACTCAACGTCTAGTAGATAAAGTTAGAGATAAAACTATGACTTATAGTGAAGATGATTTTGAAAAAAATCTTAAAGAAAAAGGAATAAAAGTTGAAGAAATAGATACCGAAAAATCATTTTTTTCTGTAGATAGTGATGATTATCTAATTAATAATCAAAGAATATCTGTTTATGAATACGAAGTGACAGATGAAGATAAATTGAATAATGATTTGGCTACAGTTGGTGATAATGGTATGACTATTAATGGAGAAACAGTAACTTGGCAAGTAAAACCTCACATATATAAAAAGGGTAGAATAGTGGTTTTATATGATGGCAATGATGAAGCAACTTTAAATACATTAAGTGATATTTTAGATGCTCCAATTTTATAAGATATAATTTAGAGTGCATAAATTTCAAGTTTATGCACTCTAAATTTAAAGTTTTGATAATGGATTAGATTTAACTGCATCTCTTAGAGACTCATCATCTACATGAGTATATATCTGAGTAGTTGATAAATTTTCGTGACCTAATATATTTTGAAGGCTTCGTATATCAACATTGCCGTATTTATACATTAAAGTTGCAGCTGTATGTCTAAGTTTATGAGGTGTATATTTACCATCTGTTATTCCAGCATTACCAATATGTTTTTTTACTAATAGTTCTACAGTTCTTTTATTTATAGGTTTATTTCTAGAAGATATGAATAAGAAATTTTTTTCATATTCACCTAGCTTGCTTGTATCTCTAACTTTCATATAATTTTTAATTGCCTTTAAGCAGGCTTCATTTAAGTAAACAGTTCTTTCTTTATCACCTTTACCTACAATAGTTAAAGTATCGCCCTTAATTCTTCTGATATCAATAGAGCAAAGCTCAGATAGACGCATACCACAATTTAAAAATAGAGTTAATATGCAATAATCTCGGTAATAATTTTTATCTTTTTTATCAAGAGAATGGAGTAGTTCTACACTTTGATCTAAGGTCAAATATACAGGCTGACGTTTTTGAAGTTTTGGTGATTCTAATTCTAAAGCTGGATTATCATCAATAATTTTTGCTTTGCCATTTAAAAATTTAAAAAATGATTTTAAAGAAGCAACTTTTCTGGCTCTTGCATAAGTTCCGTTACCTCTAGATTTTTCTGCAAAAGATAAAAAAGCATATAAATCAGTTAATTTTATGCTTTTTATAAAGTTATTATCAATATCATTTATAGGTATCTCAGAAAATTCTAAAGTTGGATCTAATGGCATTCCTTTATAAACCTTTAAAAATTTAAAAAATAAGCATAGATCTATTTTATATCCATTGATAGTGTTTTGCGATTTTCCTTTAATAGTTTCTAGATAATTTATAAAATCCCTTAAAGCCTCTGGATAAGCTGAATTATCAGCAATCTCAATTCCAAAAGAGTTAGCTTGATTAGAAGTATTTGCTGTATTATCTAAATCTAAAGTTATTCCTTTGTTCTTTATTTTTGCAGCTGCTTTTAAATTTCTATTTAAACCTAAATCTTTAAGCCATTTTTGAATACTTCTAGTACTTACTCCATAAATTTTGGCTATTTCACTTGTAGAAAGTTTTCTTTTATAAGAAAGTATATAAAGATCTTCTATAATATCTTCATAGCTCCCTTTGTTTTCAAGTTTTTCATAATTAGAATAAATTTTATCTAATCTTTTTCTATCTGCTACTGATAGTTCGATTTCTAAAAGTTCTAGAATCGAATCGCTATATTTAAAATCTTTATATTTATTAGTTGTCTTTTTCATTATTAGCCTCCAGTTGCAGTTTTTGCATCATTAATATAGTAGCACAGTAAATGTCGTCATTCAAGAAAATAGAAGCTATTTTATTTCCATGTGTTTTCATTTATTTACATAAAAACAATTCTCAATAATAAGAATAAAGTGAATAATTTAAATATTCTGATAAACCAAATTAAGTAATTTTGTTTTTGTAATACCAAATCAAAATGCACGAAATTTATATTTTGAAAAAATTAAAAATGTATAATTTATCTTATCTTTGCTCATATAGAATTTTTTATCTTTTAAAAAGACGTTTTGGGTAAATTTTATTAAAAACAATAAAAAAGCATAGAATATTAAAAGTTTTATTACAATTAACAAACCCTTACTTAATGGAATTTTTTAAGATAGCTTTAACAAAGTTACTTTAAAAGCGTAATTTAAGTCATGTCGCTTTAATTTCGCAATAACATGTTAAAATATAGCGTTTTTTTAGTAAAAACAACACCCTAAAAACCCTTATTTTATCACGGTTTTGGGCAAAAATTCGCTTTTTATACACGAAGTTCGCTAAATGTGTATTTAGCGAAATAAATATTGTGCATTTAACAAAATAAATATACGGAAAAGATATTTCAAATTTAATGATTTACAAATTCGTTTTGAATAAATAAGATTATAAAATACAGGGAGCAAAATTTTGCTTGAGAAGATTAAAAAATTAAGATTTGATCTAAAAATTCAAAAAAATCAAAAATACAGAAAATATATTTTAAAAAAAGCCAAAAACATATAATTATACAAAAAGATTTATTTCAAAATATAAAACAGATATAAATGGATATGGTTTTTAATAAGTAAATTTCATGTTTAATGGTTATTCAGAAAATTCAAAATTACATAAAAATCAATAATATTTTTTGTTTTTTAAAAATTTAGAAATGTAAATTCATGAAAACAAAAGTTTAGTCATTTTATTTATAGAACAAAAAATGAGGTATATTACTCATAATACGCCTCATTAAAATCATCATATATATTATTTTTCAGGTTTATTTATAATATATATACCTGTACATACAGATATTAAAGCCAGTATATTCATTATATTAAAGAATAATTCTCCTAAGAAAATTGCAGACATCAAAGCTCCAAATATTGGTGTTAAGAAGTTATATATCGATATCTTCCCTGCACTATTGTATTTTAGAAGGATTGTCCATATAGTAAAAGCTGCAGCAGATAATAAGGACATATAAATTAGAAGTATAATTCCTGGTGCAGTTACATTTAAAGCTGGTATTCCATTTACAAAAGATATTAGAATAAGAACTATTCCACCTATAAATAATTGATAGCCTGTAATTGTAGCCGAATCTCCAGTATTAGCTACTTTTTTACTGTAAATAGATCCAATAGCAAACGAAGCGGCAGATAATATTATATAACCTTCTCCAAATAAATTAAAACCACTAAAAGCTCCTTGATATTTGTTTAGATTAAGTATTATTACGCCTAAAAATCCTAATATGCATCCTATAGCTTTTTTAGAATTTATTTTATCATTCCTAGTTATAAAATGACATATTATTATAACAATGAATGGTGAAACAGCATTTAAAATTGATGCTTTCACACCTGTTGTATTAGACATTCCTATGTAATAAAAAATATATTGGATTGTTGTTTGTATAATTCCAAGTATAGCTATTGATTTTATATTTTCTTTTTCAGGCTTTACAAACTTTTTGTTAAATATACACGCTGTAATTATAGTTAGTATTCCTGCAAATGTAAATCTAATACCAGCAAAAAGAATTTGCCCTTCAACACTACTTGCTATATCAAACAACTTATAGCCTATCTTCACTGAAGGAAAAGCACTTCCCCATAACATTGTACAAATGATAGCCATTATCAAAATGTTCTTATTATTAGTAAAGTATTTTTTTGATTTTTCCAAGTTTTTTTCCTACTTTCTATTTAATTTTACTATTTAAGTTTACATCTAATAAGAAAAAAAGTACACCTAATTTAAATTAGTGTACTCCCCTATTTCTGCTTAAAGCATCTTTAAATTTTTCAAATGCTTCATGATATTTAGTTGATTTAAAATGTGGAAATGCTTTAATAATTCTTTTATCTTGAAAATTCTTTATACTTATAATATTTTTGATTTTTTCAGTATAAAATTCGCTTTCTTCAAAGATTTCATTAAAACTTTCTTTTAATCTATCCTTCTTTAATCTAGACTCCTCTGCAATTTGCTCTTTCATAAGCTTCGATTCCTCAATTATCTTAGAGCCTTTAATTTTAGTATATTCTATATATTTGTTAATTGCATTTTGCAGTTTAGCTAACCTTGAGTTTAAGGCTATTAAATTACTTACCGTAAAGATCAAATCAATAATCATAATAAATGCAAAAATAATAGATGTTAAATATAAAACTTTATAATCAATTTTTAATAGCAAATTCATTATTATCGGGTTTAATATGTATATAGCTAAAAGAGTCATTAAGCCAAATACAACAGCTCCTAAAAGGCATACTCTCCCCTTTATGTTAAACCTTCTTTCTGAATAATCCCACCATTTTGCATTAAATAATTTTTCCATGATGAAAGATGTTAAATATTCTAAAACACCTGTCAATAAAATCCCTAAAAGAAATACTAAAATAGGATTTTGTATTTTTCCTAATGTAGAAATTACTAGTACTGCTCCACTTCCATAGATGGGACATACTGGACCATTTAGAAAGCCTCTATTAACGAAGGTCTTTTCTTCTGTTGAACATAATATTGTTTCGTAAATCCAGCCTAAACAACTATATATAATAAATAATGAAAAATAGTAAACTAGTTCATTCAAAATTTTGTCACCTCTTATTTACTTATAGGCTTATTATATCATGTATAAAACATTTATTATTACTATAAAATTAATAATTTCTAGCATGCTTTGTGATATTTTTCCTGTAAAATGAATTTTTAAATTTAAAATTTGTATTGTGGTTATAATATTCATTAAGTCCTTCCCATGATGGTTTGATACTTAGAACTCCGCAAAGATTCACATACTTTTCTAAAACATTTAAATTCATATAAATCACCTTATTTCATAATATTATAAAAGTAAAATCCTTTTTTTATAAATTCTATTCAATATTTATGATTTATATTCACAAAATAGAAATTATTCTAAATAATATTCACTTATTATATCTGTCCACTTATTAATGCAATGTATAGACAATGCACTCTTTCCATTAGGAAATACATTTAAAAAGATTTCATTTATTACATTTAAAGAAAGAGCTGCTGCTTCTGCAGGTAGTTTTAAGCCATAATCACTTCTTCCAACAGGCAAGTTTTGACTAGCACTACCTCTTCCTAGTCTATCAAAAGTACCTTGAGGTGAAGCATGTACCAATTTATTAGCTGTATTATAAATATTTTTCCACTTACTAGTTTCATAATTGCAGTTTTTAAGAATATCTCCAAAACTAATATGTTTATATGTTGTATTCTTAAAACAGTCTGCAACTTTAGCCCAATCATATCTATCATTACTTAAGGCACAAGAGATGAAACTTTCAGCAACTTCCTCTCCTTTTTCTGCAATGAAATATGCTATAATACTCAATTCATATAGTGAACGCCATCTAGCTAAGGCACCATCTGCAAAACCATTAGTAATAAGACAAAGAATTTCATCATATTGCTGACATGCTCTTGAATGAATTCCCTTTAGAGCTACAAATAGAAACTGTTTATCTTTTACTATATTAAAATCTAACTTGTTTACAAAATCACAATACTCTTTGCCAGCTTCAGTAACAAGAATATACATAGTTTCACTTGCAACAAAACCCTTGTTATATTTTTGGTTTAAATACGTTAAAAATAGTTGTGTATTTTCCTTTTCATTATGTACTATTTCATGCATTGATTCTTTTAATTGTTCTACTGAATTATCGCTGAGTTTATTTAAAACATCATTACACATTTGATGAAAATCAATCTTGCTTATTGCTTCTTCAATATTTTCTTTGTTTAAAGAATTAACATTAAGGTAATGCATCAATTCTTTACTTAAAGCTTCTAAAACATAATCTCTTGTCATAAAATCCTCCTTTTAATATCCAATTATTTATATATTTATAATATCATAGTATTGAGTAAAAAGGTTTACATTTTTGAGAATTTATATACTTTTACAATTTAAAAATTTAAATATGAATAAAAAAAATAATTATGGTTAATACTTTAGAAGACGGAAATATATTAACTCAATTGTTTAAAAAATAATATTTTTCATAATCAAGATCTTAAACTTAAAAAACCCATTTTTCATAACT
The DNA here is from genome assembly GCA_015058375.1 of Clostridium sp. Classification (GTDB taxonomy): domain Bacteria; phylum Bacillota; class Clostridia; order Clostridiales; family Clostridiaceae; genus Clostridium. Next base: position 3,328 of record SVCK01000078.1, on the reverse strand, counting down.
TTACCTCAGAGTAGCCTGACGATAAAAAAGATCTTGATAAAATATAAAACTGCTCCGTTTTTTTAAAATGAGCAGTTTTATGTTTTTAAACTAAATTATAAGTATATATATTGATTTTCAGGTGTATCAATTTCTTTAGAACTCTCCACTTCTATATATACAGAATCCTTAGAATTACTACTATCTGACTTTTTTAATACTCCAGTAATTTCATACCAAGAATTAATATTATATGCTCTATTATCCTTGCATAGAAATCCTATAATATGCATATCAGATGCGCAGCAGGTCATTACATATCTTGCGATAACAAAATTGTTTTGTTCTGTAGATTCATCTTGAAATATAAAACCTTTAACTTGAATCTTTCGATTGACATACTTATCTTCATCATCATAAATTTTATCAAGCAAAGATAAATAATTTTCATCAGTAATTACAATTGGTTCACAATCATTAACAGCATCACAATCTATATTATTATCATTTATAGAAGCTTTTAGCGCATTAGCATCTTCATTACTATTTTGACTTGAGTACTTAGTATCGTTAAGGTGCACATTTTTTAAATCATTATTAGGCTCTAGTAGCAAAACAATTAATAAAGGTATAATAAATAGTTTATAGTTCTTAAGATTGCTAGGAAGCATTCTATTCTTACTTAGATTTAGTAATAGAAATAAAGATATTATTATCATTAATATAATGCTAAACTTTACAAAAGGTAAAAGCCTTGGATGCATAAATTTTAATATATCACCTGCAACAATAAATTTAATATAAAATATACTTAAGCAGACAATAATTATGAACTTAACTAAGTTTTCTTTATTAAATCTATTCATTGTAAATAAAACTCCTTTTATACTGGAATAAACATTAATATTAAAAATGTAGTAATGAATACTGTTAAAATATATTTTAATATGAAAGACTTTTTGAAATATGCAGTGAACATTATAGTATTTTTAATATCAATCATAGGGCCTGCCACTAAAAATCCTATAATAGAATTTAGCGGTACTATGCAAGTAAATCCTTTTGCAATGAAAGCATCAGAAGTTGAACATATTGAAAGCAAAAATGCTATAATCATCATAAATGCTAGATAGCAAAACTTGTTTTCTGGAATAATACTTAATAGATCATTTGAATGTAATAGCTGAAATAATGATGTAAAAATTGCTCCTACTATTAAAAACTTACTTACTTTGAAAAACTCATCTGCTGTGTTTATAAAAATACCATTAATCTTTTTTATAATTGATGCATCTTTATATGTTCCATTACAAAGTTCACAATTACAATTTTCAATATAATTATTGATGACCTCTTCTTTTTTATAACGTCCAAGTATTAATGAACATATAACAGCAATAAGAATTCCTAAAAACACTCTATAAAATACTATTCTTATGTCATTTTGAAATGCATAATATGTTGCAAGTATTGAAATAGGGTTCATAATTGGTGCTGCCAACATAAAGGCAATTACTGCATTTAGGGGTATACCCTTGTTTAGAAACCCTAAAGCTAAGGGGATAGTACCACAATCACAAATTGGAAAAGCAATTCCTAAAAGCGAAGCACTAAAGGACGATAGTATTTTATTTTTATTAAAAATCTTGTAAATCCATTTATCTGGCACACATATTTGAATTGCTGAAGAAATAAAGGAACCTATCAATATAAAGGGAAAAGCTTCTAATATTATGGATATAAAATTCACTTTAAAGTTGCTAAAAATTATATAAGCATCTGATATCTTTTGTGTAAAATTGAGATATACGATAAAGATAAACAACGAAATTATTAAAATAATAGTTATAAATGCTTTTAGGTATCCATTTAAACTTAGCTTTTCATTATAGTAATTTAGACAGAGTTTTCTATTTTTTATTGTTTTATATATAGCATTGAAATTTTTGCATTTCAAAATAGATGGATCGCAGTTATTTCCCTTGATAAATCTTATTATATTTTGAATCTCTTCTTTCCTATCTTTTGAACAATTATTTATGATTATATCACTACTATAAATTACATGAGATAAAAAGAATGCTGATAAATTACGAAGGTAGATTTCTGATCTATTAGCATCTATTATATCTATAACTCTATTTATACAGAAGATTTTATTAAAGTAAGATGTATTTAATTCTTCCATTAAAACTTTAACATCAGCCATGCCATTATATTCTATGATTATCCTATCAGGCAGATATTTAGAGAGGATATCTTTAAAATATTCTCTGTCTAATTTTTCATCCATGTTTCTTTTTATAATTTGCACATTATTCATATCTAAAACAGAGGTGTGTCCTTTTTCATATTGAATTACCACTACTCTTTCATCTTGCAGTTGCTTACAACTTAAAAATGAATTTATAAGACTAGTTTTTCCTGAGCCTAAAAAACCTAATATTATATCAACTTTTATTTTCATAATATTTTCTCTCTTATCTAAATAATTTCTCTAAATTTTCTTTATCAATATTATCGCCAATAAAAACCATTATGCCACTTGACTGTTTATAAGCTTCATATACATGAAAAAAACCTGGTGTATAGTGAAATTCTATCCATTTATTATTCTTTAATTGAATCATGCCTTTTGCTCTTAAAATATTACCATAATGTCCATCTTTAATATTTGTAGTGAAAATACGTTCTAGAACTATTTCATCAAAGACTTTATTTGTTTTTAAAGTCAAATTGTTAAAATCAGTATGATGATATTCCTTTTTTACTTTACGGATGCGGCAAGTGCTACCTTTTTTTATAAATAGCTTTGTTTCATTTTTATTATTTAATTCCTTTTCAGCAATGGATAATATATAATTGCCATCAATATCATTATCTTGTTTAGTTATTATTTTGCAGTGAGTATTAATTTTCTTTATCTCTTCTGCTGTTTTATCTATCAATTTAGAATCTTTATTTACTCTGTCATTTATGATTATTGTTGAAGCATTTAAAATCTGATCTTTATAAAATTCATTAAAATTTTCAAGATAAGTTTTAAAGTTAATAGCATCTATTACAGTTATTAAGTTATTAATTTGAACGAAGTTTGATTCTCTGCAAGATTTAATTATATCTGATAGTTTAGAAACTCCTGAAGGTTCTATTATTATTCTATCTGGATTAAATACTTCTTTTATATCTTTTAAGCTTTCTTTAAAATCTTTAGTTAAACTGCAACAAATACATCCAGAATTAATTTCTTTTATATTTATACCATATTTATTTAAAATCAAACCATCAATAGATACTTCTCCAAATTCATTTTCTATAATCATTATTTTTTCATTTTTTAAGTCACTGT
>SVCK01000077.1 GCA_015058375.1 Clostridium sp. | reverse complement strand
CTTAAAAATACTTACTTTGAGCTTGTACCTATTTTTTTAACGGTTGGAAAAACTAATACTCTATTATAAAAAATAAGATAGGAATCAACCTATCTTACTAACTTTCAATTCTTAATTTTTTAACTTTATCTATATCTAAACAGTAAAAATTCTCTGCTTATGTTTCTGGTTCTGAACTTACTAATAAGAAATGCTAAAATCCTGTTCTTAATCCAACTGACTTTGCTCCCTTATAATAATTATCCAAATAAGGATCTTGATAAGTTATTCCTTCTTTATCTTGACATATCCTTGAATTAGCTTCATTTGTTATAAGCCTCATTTTGTATAACTCATATGCATTTTTTAAATGATGCCTTTTAACTTTTAGTACAATATGTTAATTTTTAATTAATATTCCAGTTTTCTATTGACGTGAAGTGTATATTCAAATATTATTTATAAGAGTAAAAAAATAACAAAAAAATAAAAAACAGGAGGAATTTTACTATGAAAAATTTATCAATTTGTGAACAAAAACAAATTTTAGGAGGTCTTTGGGGTGTAAGAGTATTCAAAGGCGATAGCAAGGTAGCCATTATATTAGAAGCTTGGGAAGATATTAACGATGCAAGAAAGAGTGCAGCTTATTGGGAAAGTTTAACTGACGAAAACGGAAATCATTTATATAAAGCTACAGTTTCTTTCTTACCTAGTCACCGTAGCAATTACTAAAATTTGAAATTAAATTTACTAGATAAATAATAGCAAACTGCTTGATTATCTAAAATTAAGGACTATCACATAAATAGTTAAACTCAACTTATAGTGTGGTAGTCCTTTACTATGTGGTATAATTTACACATAATTTAAAGGATTTTTATTTTGCATTGCTTCTCATAATCCTTCATTTAACATTCCGTAATAGCCCAATACTTTTCACCTTAAAAATAATTTTAATCCACAAAAAAAGAGACAGCAAAAAACTATCTCTTTTCAAGTAAAACTATTTACTTTAAATCCTTAAATCCATTATTGGTAACTCTTATCTTTAAGAACATATCATCAATATTGTTCCATCCTTTATTTGAAACTGTATGAACAAGATCTTCAAACCATTTTTTGTAATTAGCTGCATCATTTAATGGCATATTATTAGTTCTATTCTTTACTGAATTATCAACAGCTTCATTATATACATCTATTATATCTCTTCCATTCTTAGTATAGTAAGTACCATTCTTTTCTTCTAGAGTTCTAATATCAATTCCTGTTTCATTTAAACATTGATGATATAAATCATATTTTGCTCCACCATCTTTTGTAATACTCTTGTTATTATGATTATTATCTAAAGATGCAATAATTATATGTTTATATAACTGTTCTGAATTGCGTCCATTCTCTAAAAGCTTGATAATATTATCAATAATGCTGTCTTTGCCATCCTTTGAATTAATAGCATAAGTATAAGGATCAATTGATATATCAAAATCAAATGCTCCATTTATTCCAGCATTTTGAAGCATATTAGAAAATTGCTTATTTACTACATCACGATGAAAATCACTTTCACTTTTATTTAACAAGCCTTGACTTTTGCTAAGTCCCCTAAAAGCTGAATCTCTTAAATCAAATCCTGAAATTTCTCCTGTATTAACCATTTGAATCTCATAATTAAAAGCAACTCTTCTTTCTGTTTCAGTTAAATCACTAACATATGCAGATGAACTCTTATTAAAATATTTGTCTGTAATATACTGTTCTGGACTTTCATAACTTTTAGCAACAGCTGCAAGTCTTCTATACTTATCATTTAGCACCTTCTCATATGCACTGCTTTCATCATTATAGTGAACCTGTGCTTTAATACTGTTTCCACTATTCTCAATAGCTTTTTTGTTCTTTTCATCTACCTTTTGAAGATAACTTGATAATTTTATTGAACCATCAATCTTTCTATTCTGTGATGTACCACTTTTTAATTGTTCAGATGCTTTTTTACTAAATACTACAGTATCATTTCTAACTGTCCCATTAAAAAGTCCACTCTTTCTATTACTACTTTTAGAATTTATTGCTTTATAGAACATAGCATTCTTAATGTAACTATTTATCCTCATAATAAATTACCTCGTTTAACTAACTATTTTATAATTAGTATTAGCTAAATCATAAGTCCAGTCTAATGTTAGTTTTACATCAGTCATCTTTGAACTTTTTAAAGCTTTAGCATTATATTTAAACTGCCAAACTTGTTTTGCAGCTATTAAATCTGATTCTGAAATTTTGTAAGAACCTGAATTTTCACTTGAAGTTCTAGATTCATACCATATTTTTTCACTCTTAGGCATTAAGAAATGCTTAACATTGCCTTGACGTGGAGTCTGTCTTGATGATGTTGAAGCTCTTTTTACTATTGCTCCTGCTGGAATTTCAGTATTGTTGCTTAAATCTACCTTTATAACACTTGAATCTACCCCATACTTAGACATTGAAGAATTTCCAGAATTAAATGCTGTTCCTATAAAGTCAAATGTACCACTTCCACTCCTTATACGATTATTCAATGTAATAGAAAAATACATTGGTTTATCAATATCATAAGTTCCTCTTTCAACTCTTACATAAAAAGTCTGTCCATCTTTTGCTCCATCACAATCAACAGCCATAAAAGGAGTTAATGTTGAAGCATCATATACATTTGATCTTGTTGTTATAGGATTGTCTAATGAATCTCTCAAGCTTAATGCCATTCCAGTGTATGCCTTATCACGAGAACATCTTACATAAATTTTATCATTTGAGTTTACTGTAAATTTAAAGTAAGAAGTTTTTTCACGTGCTGGTAATATTGCAGTAACACTTTTTAAGTTTAAATAACTTCCCATATTGTAAGCTGTACTGATTGTATAGTTTTCGCCTTCTACAGTTGAGCTTGCATATGCTGGTTTTACTGATAGTATAACTGCAAACAAACACATGAATACTCCTAAAATGAATTTTTTCTTTAAAGTCATAAAATCACTCCTTTATTTAATTTTTTCATTATATTTTCGTTATTTTTTTCCATAAATTAATAGATAATGTTAATTTTTCTATTTAGTCACTTCCATTTCAAATCTATATAATAATGAAGCTGTATCTTCTTGACATAATTTTATTGTAGGTCTTGCACATACGTCCCAATCCTCACTCCTATATGATTTAGCAAGATTTTTATATGAGTTAGCATTTTTAGCACATTCATCTAAAATTAAAGTACAATATCTTTCGAATTTATAATTTTTAAACTTATCATATGAATTACTAGTGTTTACAAAATAATTTTCTTCACGTCCAGATATATACTTTTCATATTGGCTATGACTTGTTATTCCACCAATTAAATTTGCTGCATGATGTGGAACATTTACATCTTCTAAGAAATGTATAGCACGTCCAAGTTCTTGAATCGAAAACTTTTTGTTAGTCTTATAATTATCTACTGCATTTTTCATATGTTCTGTAAACTTTGTTTTAGCTGTTATTGCAGAAGCTTTTATATTTTTTGGAAGATAATTTTTGTTAGTGTATGGATCATAAAAATGATATGCAAAAATATACTGATTTTCATCTGAATCTGGCTTTGATGAATACTCTATTAATACATCTTTATATTCATTATAAAACCCTGATATATTGTTTCCCTTATCATTTTGTAAAATTTGCAAAGCTTGTCTCGTAAATTTTTGATGTGAATTATCAACTCCTTTTCCATTGAAAGCTAACGCAGCTTGTCCACAAAACAGAATACTAATTACTAAAGTTGATACTAATGTTTTTAAGATTTTTTTCATAATTTCCCTCTTCTCCTATCAATTTTAAATTTATGTAATATATTTACACAAGATAATTTTACCACATATATGAAACAACCTCAAAAAATGGCTTATCCACGCTTTTTTATTTTATGCTTTATTAAAGGCAAAAAAAGAGAGTCTATTTTCACAGACTCTCTAAAATTTATTAAATAGTTTCTATATTTTTAGTTGCTATTATATCTACCCCTGTATCTAAAACATTGCTAATTAATATGTCTCCTATATGCACTGGTGCCTTAACAGTAACTTTATTAATTTCTTCCATGCACTTAAAATTTAGTTCCTTAGGAATTGCAGTCTTTGTCTTGACAGAAACTACAGGAAAAGTCCCTCCTTCAACCTTCATAGTACTTGTTATTACTCTTACTGGATGTTTTACTTCATTAAGACCATATTCTTTACCTCTAGGGCATTTATTTCCCTTTACCACATCATTTTCAGCATCAACTTTTAAATGACATCCATTTGGACAACTTATGCAAATTAATTCTTTTTCCATTCTTACTTCACCGCCTATAAATTCTACTAATCTTCTAATGATATTGTAATATCGCCTTTAATTTTTTCTAATATAGGTCCTGCTAAAATTATTTTCTCCATTTCTGAAGGTGCAAGATGTTCTCTCTTAAATCTCGCTATTTCTTCTCCTTCACACCTTACAACAAGACATTTATTATGATAAATATTATTAACTCTCATAAATACAGTTACTGCTTTATCTTGTATTGGTAAATTTAATCTTTGAGGTACAGTATAGTTAACATTTGCTCCATTTATAACATTAACAACATTGCCACTATTCAATTCTCCTTTTATATACTTAGCTGCACAAATTCCTGCATGCTTAGATTCTTGAGTAACAAAATCAACTAAATCATGAACATGTAATACATTACCACAAGCAAAAATACCTTCACTTGAAGTCTCCATATTTTCATTTACTATAAGACCATTAGTTCTTCTATCTGGTTCAATACCAGCTTTAAATGATATGTCATTTTCAGGAATTAGTCCTACAGATAAAAGAACTGTATCTACATCAAATTCTTTTTCAGTACCTTTAATAGGCATTCTCTTTTCATCAACTTGTGCTATAACTACCTTTTCAACTCTTTCTTTACCTACAATATCTACTATTGTATGAGATAAATATAAAGGAATATCATAGTCATTTAAACATTGAACAATATTTCTATTTAATCCATTAGAGTATGGACAAAGTTCAACTACCGCTTTAACTTCTGCACCTTCAAGACTCATTCTTCTTGCCATTATAAGCCCTATATCTCCTGAACCTAGTATAAGAACTTTTTTACCTGGCATATATCCTTCAATATTTATATATCTTTGAGCTGCTCCTGCTGTAAATATACCTGCTGGTCTATCTCCTGGAGTATTTATAGCACCTCTTGTTCTTTCTCTACATCCCATAGCAAGAACTATTGCCTTTGATTTCAGCATCATATAACCATCTTCACTATTTATTGCATGTATAACTTTATTTTTTTCTATAGAAAGAACCATTGTATTTAGCTTAACTTCTATTGAAGTATCTTTGACCATTTCAATAAATCTATCTGCATATTCAGTACCTATAAGTTCTTCTTTAAATGTGTTAATACCAAATCCATTATGAATACATTTATTTAATATTCCACCAAGTTCTT
>SVCK01000076.1 GCA_015058375.1 Clostridium sp. | reverse complement strand
TGAATCTTTTTGCTGCACCTCTATGAGTTTTCATTTTTGGCATTGCTAAATTCCTCCTCTCAGTTTATGCCTTCTTTGGGCCTAAAACCATTGTCATATTTCTTCCTTCTCTCTTAGCTGGTTTCTCTATTACACATACATCTTCCAACTTATCAGAGAATTTTTCTAAGATTCTAAGTCCTAAATGACCAAGTTCCATTTCTCTTCCTCTAAATCTGACAGTGATCTTTACTTTGTCTCCATCTAATAAGAACTTTCTTGCATTTTTAGCTTTAATATCGATGTCATGTTCTTCTATTGTAAGACTTACTCTTACTTCTTTAACATTAACAACTTTTTGCTTTTTCTTAGCTTCCTTTTCCTTTTTTGATTGCTCATATATGAACTTACCTAAATCCATAATTTTGCAAACTGGTGGCTTAGCTCCAGGTGATATCATAACTAAATCTAAATCCGCTTCTTCTGCTTTTACTAAAGCTTCTTTAGTACTCATTATACCTAGCTGATTTCCATCATTAGCTATAACTCTTATTTCTTTTTCTCTTATATCTTCATTAACTATATAATTTTTATTAATAGTTTTCACCTCCGAAAAATAAAAGCAATATTTCTATATAATAAAAAAACGGCAGTAAACTGCCGTCCTATATTATCAAACAAAAATCATTGCGATAAATAACCACACTAGCTACTAAATAATGCGCTGTTAGGTGAGAAACGGCTGTTTCTTCTTTACAGTTGTTATTTTATCATCAACTTTTTCGTATGTCAACACTTTTTTTGCTATTTTCTTTTTCGCTACATAATCGTACTCTATCTCCAAATACGTTTATTATTGTATCAATAAATTCCTTATTTTCGCAACTATCTCTTCCATAAATATTAATGCATTTTGGAGCATTTGTAATCAATCCACTTATTATTATATCTTCAACATTAGCATCAATGCCCAACTTACATTCTGATAAATCTTTCAAAAATGATGTAAATATATCTTCATCATATCCATCTGTAATTTTATATTTTGAATCTCCATTTACATATATGTTTACCTTTTCAATTTTACTTTCTTGTATATCAACAAAGTATTTTAATAGTTTTATAAACTCCTTATACTCTTTTTCTACCATATAGCCTTCTACAACTTTTTCAACTATATCTTCTATATCCTGTCTAAGTTCTCTCATTCTAAAAGTTATAAAACCATCTATATTTATTTCTTTATTCTCTTCTATACACGCCTTAATTTTATCCAATATACTATTTATTTTATTATTACAATATATAAATATATCATCTTTAGGTCTACTTTTTTTCAATAATACATTCATTATATCTTCTTCTACTTCTAATATTTCATCATGTTTTAAAAAGAAATATGTTTCTGTTAAAAATTGAAATAGTTCTTTATCTTTATACTTTATTATAACTATTTCATACAGCAAATTGCTAATATACAAATTGATTCTATCATAAATATCATCATCATAACTATCGTCATCACATATCAACTTAACGACATGGATACTGCCTTCCTGACTTTCAACTATACCAATTATTATATTTTTTTGTTTTAATACTTCCTTTAGTTCTTGTAATTGTTCGACAAAGTCCAAGTCACCACAATAAGCCAATTTCTGAACAAGCATGGGTTTTCACTCCCTTCCTACTAATAGTATGTATTAAAATTTTAACTATATACAATTTTTTTCTCAGACTTTCTCTTGATTTTTTACAACGTTAATAGTATTTTTATCTTAAAAATATAAAGACTTTAAGGAGTGTTTTTTTATGATTTGTTTTATCGATTATAGGACAACTAATGAAGAAATTTCTAATCTACAAAAACTGAATCTTGATATAATAAAAATTCCAAAATGCGAAAAGGTTTATAGTGCTATTGATGGTCATGTAGATATTCAATTAAATATTTTAAATAAATCATCAAAAGAAATAATAGTCCAAAAAGATATATCATCTGATTTTTTAAATATACTAAAAATGAATAAAATAAAATATATATTATCTCATGATTCACTTTCTTCAAAATATCCTAATGATATCTTATTAAACGCCCTTATATTAGATAGTTTTTTTATTCATAGCCTAAAATATACTGACAAAAATCTTCTAAAATTTCAAGAAGGAAAAGAACTGCTAAATGTTAATCAAGGTTATACAAAATGTTCAATCCTACCAATTAGTAATTCAGCCTTCATTACAAGCGATAAAGCAATTTTTAATACTTTAAAACAAATAAACATGGATGTTTTACTAGTACCTCCAGGCGATATTCTTCTCCCTGAACTTAATTATGGTTTTATCGGAGGAATTGGTGGGCTTATAGATGAAGGTAAACTAGGTATATTTGGTGAACTAGAGCATTATAAATATGGAGATGAAGTATATAAATTTCTTTTTAAGCACAATGTAGAACCAATTGCTTTAAAAAAGGGTAAATTAATAGATAGAGGAAGCCTTTTTGTTATATAATTTATATATTATTTTACGTTATACATACATAAATTGTTCTCATATAAAAATGAAGTTGATAAATTTTTATTAATTTATCAACTTCATTACATTCTCTAAAAAACAAATCAAATATTCTTCTTTAACAATACAACTTCTTGATCAGAATAAATAATTTTTTGAGCTTTAAATCCACACTCTCGCAATCTTCTCACTTCATATCTATCCAATTTTTCTTCTTCAATCCTAAACTCAAAGCTATTACATATATACCCAAATATTAAGCAAAGCCTACTTGCACTCCAAACAAATGCATTGTTCAAATCTGTGTCACTTATATCACCCTTTAATTCTATATTTCCTATTATATAACTCTTTTTATCAATGCCTAAAAGAAAAGTTATTATCCCTATAATTTCATCATTATTGCTAATAGAAACATAGATTAAATTAGTCAATGGCTCTTGGCTTATTTTATTAATATTTTTCTCATAGTTTTTAAATCCTTTTGCTAACGCACTAACTACTCCTGAACTATATTTTTTATAGTCCTTATTTAAAGAAACATCAACTTTAAACTTAATATTCCCACTATTATATTCATACATATCTTCAAATGGATTGTCTTTATGCCATTCAATTATATCTTCTGTATATAATTTATGTAATTCATCCCAAATAACAAAATGCGAACTTAAATTATTTATATCAAATTCATTTTGCAACTTCACCTTTATACTTTCCACATTTTGCATTTCATTTTGAATAATAAATTGTTCTACGCGATTTAATTTGTATTTTGATATTAATTCTTTATTAACCTTAAAATAATATTCTCGTCCATCAAAGTCATATTCCCTACCAAATCTTCCCATTAAAATCACGCTCCCCACATTTAATATCTTACAATATTTGCAGATATCTGTAAATATTTCTTTCGTTACATCAATTTGTTTAAATCATAGATCCTCTTATATATAAAAGTCACTTTACACGCTTTTATTATTTTCTATTTTATAATTTCCTCTAAACGTAAAAAAATAGATAGGTTTTAATCCCTATCTATTTAGCTTTTTCTAAAAGCACCTTAATATCTTCTGGTGTGAATACATATTTCTTATTACAAAAATGACATACTACTTCTTCATTTTTTTGTTCATCATAAATTTCTTGTAAATCTTTTTCACCTATACTTATTAATGCCTTTTCAACTCTTTCTCTAGAACAGTCACATACATATTTAGGTTCATTAGCAAATTCTAATTTTAAATCCATATCTTCAAAAATATATTCTAAAATCTCTTCAATTGTTTTACCATTAGTTATCATAGTTGTTATAGATGGAATTTCTTCTAATCTATACATTAATATGTCTCCTAATAAAGGGTCTGCATCAGGCATCATTTGAATTATAAATCCTCCTGCTGCTTTAATAGATAAATCTTTATCAACTAACACTCCTAAAGAAACTGCCGAAGGTGTTTGTTCTGATACTGTATAATAATAAGTTAAATCTTCTGCAATTTCTCCAGAATGAATTGGCACTTGTCCTACATATGGATCTTTTAAACCTAAATCTTTTATAACGTATAAAATACCATTAGTACCAATTGCCCCTCCAACATCTAATTTTCCTTTTGAATTTAATGGACGATCAATATATGGATTTCCTATAAAACCTTTTACTGAAGCATCATTATGAGCTGTAACAGTTATCCCTTTAGCTTCTCCGCCACCATTTATTTTTAAAGTTAAAACTTCTTTTTCTGATTTTAAATCTGTACCCATTAAAGCTCCTGCTGTAAGCATTCTTCCTAAAGCTACTGAAGCTACTGGACTACATTCATGTACGCTTGTTCCATCTGCAACAAGATTTGTAGTAATTCCTCCTATTACCCTAATCATACCATCTTTTGCAGTTCCTCTAACTATTCTATCCTTCATCTTTATTCCTCCATATTCTTTTTTGCAACATACAAAACTCTTTCACTTTTATCACTTACAGAATTAGAAGTATATCCATCATATTTACTTAGCACAGAAAATCCTATATCTTTTAATACATTTTCTATATATTCCTCTCTATAAGCTCTTTCATGATGTTCTTCTTGAAATTTTTCATAGTGATTTTTATCCTTAACAAAAAAAGTCAAATACATACTTACAATTTCATCTTCAAATACATTTTCCCAAGAATAAAATACGTTCTCATCATCATCATGTATATAAATGTTATTACCAAGTATATTTGAAAGTTTATAATAAGAATTTATATCAAATAC
>SVCK01000075.1 GCA_015058375.1 Clostridium sp. | reverse complement strand
TATTATCTCCTAAAAAGAAATACTTTCCGTCTGGCACTTTAAAACTTCCTTTATAATCTAAATCATTGTTTTTAACATAATCTTCTTGTATTTTTTCTCCATTAACAGATACTTCTCCATTAGAAATTTTAATTTCATCTCCAGGCAATCCTATAAGTCTCTTTATAAAAGTATCATTAAATTCTTTAGATTCAAATACTATTATGTCGCCTCGTTTCAGCTTGTCTACATTATGTACTTTAGTAACAATAAGGCGATCATCTACATTTAAAGTTGGAACCATAGACTCGCTAGGAATGTAAACTGTATATAATACAAACTTTTTCATTAAAAGTGCTACTATAATAGCTATAACTACTGGCAACACCCAATCCTTTACAATTTTTAAAAACTTATTATTCATAACCACATCCTCCTTACCCACATTTTAACAGATTGTATTATCAATTGTATAGTTAAATATCAAACTTTTTTATCTATATCAAAATAACTAATCAGCCTTCTTAGAGTATTCATTCCAATTAATTTTTTCTTTACCTTTATACTCAACAAAGTTTAAATTATTATTTTTTTCATTCCACCAACTTGCAGGATGTGCACATTGAATAATCTCAAAATCAACTTTTTCTTCATGTTGTTTGATTTCTTTTAACTGTTCAGTAATTTGCTTTTTGCCTTTACCATTTAATTCTGAACAACAATTAATTACAATATCAAAATTGTTGTTTTTTATATAATTAGCAAACTCTTCTTTATAATGTTCTTTGTACAACTTTACCCAAAGTTCATCTTTAATTTTTGTTATTAATTTTCCTTTATAAAACGAACCTAATGACGCTTGAAATTTTACTGGGTTACCAATATAAATATCGTATTTATCGCTTTTCCTTTTTTCACAATGTGTTTCAATTGTTTCAATTATACTTAAAATATTTTTTTCTATTAATTTTCCTGTTCTTTTACATGCTGGTTCCTTACCTATAAATTCTTTCTCACCGTTCTCATCTTCATGTAACTCATATTCGTATTTATGTGGGGATTCTAAGATAATAATTATTTTACATACATTTTCCCTAGCTTCCGAACTTTTAGTAATTTTTATACGCTCATCCTCAACATGATCAATTTCATATCTTTTCACATTATCTACTTCATAGTCAGTATAATTATCAGGTATTATTATATAATATTCTCCTGGCTTATCGATGACTTTTGACTCATCCATAAATTTAGCCCCTTTAATTTTCTGAATATTACTATTAATTTCATCGACTTTACTTTTTTCTATTATTATAGGTTCAGTTTCAAAACTATTATTCTTTATTTTACATGATACTTTATTATCTTCTTTAGCCACATTATTCATCTCCTATTACTTCAAAAATAAATCAAAAGTCTTTTACTTCCTTCACTTAATCTTTTTTCTATAAAACAACAGCTTTCTATGATATATTTATTTTATCATAGAAAGCTACTACATTTTGTAATTTACAGACTTTATTTCACACAGTCTATAATATAAAAGAAATTAATGAAAAAATTAATTAATATAGTAGAAAAGTTATAATATAATAAAGAACACATCGCATTATACTAATAATGCGATGTGTTTTTTATTTGGTTTATTTTTTCAAAATTTGAATCGGTTAAACTTTTTTCATATTTATCAATGTCATTTTTTGTATCATCTGAATCTTCTCCATCCTGCACTGTATATGAAACCACCTTAGAAAATCCTGCAAATGATATAATTTTAAACTTTACTTTATAAATATTATCTCCTTTAATTTCTCCTTCACTAAGATAATATGTATTAGATTTCACTAAAGAATATTGTTCTGTAAATATTCCTTGTTTATTATTCTCAAGATTTATATAAGAATATATTTTAACTTTGCCTTCTTCACATTTACTAGCTTCTTTATTAAAATAAATATCTATGCTTTTATTTATCTCTGTTTGATTTATTCCTTTAGTTTCTTCGACAATATTAAATAAAACCAAAACAGAAAAAATTAGTAAAATAACTCTAAAAAAATTCTTTTTCACATAATCATCTCTCTTCCTCATAAATATTCATACTACCCTCACTTACTATTTATTTTACCATAATATTTATAAATTTTAATATTTGTTTACAACTACCATAAAAATAACTCCTTTATATATGATAAAAAAACTTATTAAAATAAGGGAGATGATTTTAATGTTAAGAATTGGAGACAAAGGAGATGCTGTAAGAAATCTACAGAACTTATTAATTTCAAAAGGATATAGCTGTGGTTCTGCTGGAGCAGATGGTGATTTTGGTCAATCTACTTATAATGCTGTTATAAAATTTCAAGGAGACCATGGTTTATCACAAGATGGTATCGTTGGCCCAGCTACTTGGGAAGCATTAATTTCTGGATCATTCGTTAAAGATTCTAATAATTCATATAAACATTTTACATTTCTATAAAACAACAGCTTTCTATGATATATTTATTTTATCATAGAAAGCTACTACATTTTGTAATTTACAGACTTTATTTCACACAGTCTTAGTAAGAATATTTTCTTAACAAAGAATGGTGCCTTAGATGCTCAGCTTACTAGAAAAACTGTTACTAAATTTGAATTAACAAAAAAAGGAGCTTATCCTACTTTAGGACGAGCCCCTTTTGTTTTAGACTTCTACAGTCTTATTAAATTCCTCTAGTTTTTCAAACTATTTATGCTGTCTTCTAAATTTTTACTACCACTCTTCTTTAGCATCACTAAACTGTTCTAAAATAAATGAATTAAAATTATCCCCTTCAATACTATCAAAGCCTTCATTTCTATCCCAACTAATTATAGGACATTCTCCACTCCTCATATTATCTGTATCAAGACAATAAATCCATTCATCACAATTTTGAATTACAACATATTGCTCTGGCAAACCTAACTTTCTAAATCTCAAGGTTTCTACTACAACTGAAGGAACCTCACTTTTCCCACAACCTAAAACTTCCTTTCCATAAGCAGCTCCATCTCCAATACTTTGTTTTAAGATAAACTCTTCTACTTATATCTTTCTTACTAAACCTACTATAAGCTGCAGCCTTCTCTGCAGTATTTCCATATCCCTTTGTAAGTGTCTGAAACTTATTCCAAACACTACTCTTAGATATGTTTTCAGGAATAGCCTTTAATACTCTCCCTACTCCCTCTTCTGTAACCATACAGTCATTATGTACGCATACCTGCTCTTCTAAAATAAATAGTAAAGTTCCCCAAGTTTCTCTTCCTACAATCCCATCAATCAAAAGTCTTTTACTTCCTTGGAAAGTTTTATTATAATTCAACTCGCAAATTCCTCTAATATACAAATCTAACTTTTTAAGAAATAGTTCTATATATGGAATATTCTATAATCAAATAAGTTATTAAAGCCTTTGTTATAGTTCCTATTAAATTTCCGATATGCTATAATTTGAATTTTATTCAATTTTACAAAACCATGGTTATAGTTCCTATTAAATTTCCGATATGCTATAATTAGTGATATAATCCTTAGAACACCCGAGTCGTTATAGTTCCTATTAAATTTCCGATATGCTATAATTCAATCTCTTTATCAAAGGAGTAAATTCGAGTTATAGTTCCTATTAAATTTCCGATATGCTATAATTTAGACCAAGGGGAAGACAGTGATAAGGCAGTTATAGTTCCTATTAAATTTCCGATATGCTATAATTCAATACTAGACTTTAGTATAACCCACTGTGTTATAGTTCCTATTAAATTTCCGATATGCTATAATCATAGTATAAAATAATAAATGTAC
>SVCK01000074.1 GCA_015058375.1 Clostridium sp. | reverse complement strand
TCTTAAAGATAGAAATCTTTTAATCTTCCAAAATGATTGGGGAATAAATTGGGCATTAGAACATAATAATGGAATTGTTTTATCTGGTGTAGGAAAAACAGAATAAATTTAATTTCAAAGCTATGAAATGTAATTACGTTTCATAGCTTTGTTTTTTGAAAGCTATTATAAAAGAATAAAAAATAAAGAGATAAAATTACAAAAAATATATTTAAATCTTGTTAACAAAGTAGAGTTTAGATGATATAATGTGTTTAAATGTCGAAAGAAATCAAATCGAATAAAAAACATTAAATATTGATATTTACAATCTATGTGAAAAATGTTGATTTAGTATTGGATTAATTGTGGTTGGTTGATTTTGGAACTGTTATCAATTGTTTTTTTATTTTTGGTTAAAATTAAAATTGGTGGAATTATGATGAAAATTGAAGTTGGAAAGTTTATAAGAAAGACAAGCATTAACGAATTTTTACGAGTTTTTAATGAGTTGCAATTATATATAAATCTTTATGTAACAAAGATTGTTAATACTGATTAAGTAAAGCAAGTTTAAAAGTTATTATAAATATTAAAATGGTAAAAAAAGTTGCACATATAAGCATAAAAAGTATGTATTTGGAATTGGAAACAAAAACAGTATTAACAAATTACGCCAAAAATGTTATAATAATTTAGGAAAGTTTGCGTTTGAAGCTGGTTAGGCTTTTAGAAAGAAAAAGGATTCTTCAATTTTATTGTTTTAAATGTACATAATGTTAGTAATAGACAATTAGTATTTAAAGAAGGTGTTGAATCAACAAAAAAATAAAAAAGAAAAAAGTCTTATAGCAAAAAATAAAGAATAAAAAGAGGTTTAGAGTCTTTTGGTGGTGGGAGAGATTATTGATGCAAAATTATGAATCTTTAAGCAATGAAATAACTTATGAAGAGAATAAATCTGCTTATATCTTTTTTAAAAGGTGTCTAGATATAATAGTATCGTTAATAACTGTTGTATTGCTTATGCCTGTTTTGGTTATAACAGCAATAGCTATAAAAGTAGATAGTAAAGGAAAAGTTATATTCGTTCAGCAGAGGGTTGGTTATAACGGAAAAAAATTCAAAATGTATAAGTTTAGGTCAATGGTAAGTAATGCTGAAGAACTTAAAGCAGGACTTCTAGATAAAAATGAAATGAGTGGACCTATGTTTAAGATGAAGGATGATCCTAGAATTACGAAGGTAGGAAAGTTTATAAGAAAAACAAGTATTGATGAATTGCCTCAAATATTGAATGTCTTAAAGGGAGATATGAGTTTTGTAGGACCGAGGCCATCTTTGCCAAGTGAAGTTGAGAATTTTGAACCTTGGATGATGGAAAGACTAAGTGTAAAACCTGGATTGACATGTTATTGGCAAGTATCAGGTAGAAATGATATTGATTTTGAAGATTGGATGAAGCTTGATATTAAGTATGTAAAAGAAAGAAATTTGTTGGTTGATGCAAAGTTGCTTTTGAAAACTTTTTTTGTGCTTTTTGGAGATGAACATGCAAGATAAATATTTTAAGCAAGGGAGATATGAAATGATGAAAATAGTTGTTGCAGGAACTGGATATGTAGGTTTGGTTACTGGAGTATGCTTAGCTGAAAATGGACATAATGTAACTTGTGTTGATATAGATGAAAGTAAAGTAGAATTGATGAAAAGAGGTATTTCACCAATATATGAACCAGGCTTACAAGAATTGTTGCAGAAAAATTATAAGCAAGGTAAACTTGATTTTACTATTGATTATAAAAAAGCTTATGAAGGAGCAGATGTTGTATTTATTGGTGTTGGTACTCCTGAAAGAGAAGATGGTTCAGCAAATTTAGATTATGTGTTTAGTGTATGTAAACAGATTGCAGAAAATGTATCTAAAGACTGCATTGTTGTTGTTAAATCAACAGTTCCTATAGGAACTAATGATAGAGTTGAAGAATACTTGAAAGAAAATTTGAAGAACAATGTGAATATAGAAGTAGCATCGAATCCGGAGTTTTTAGCACAAGGTACTGCTGTAAGAGATACACTTAAAGCAAGTAGAATTGTAATAGGTGTGGAATCTAAAAAAGCAGAGGAGACTTTAAGAAATATATATAAAAATTTCAATCAGCCTATAGTGTGTACTAATAGAAGAAGTGCTGAAATGATAAAGTATGCTTCTAATGACTTCTTGGCTTTAAAGATAAGCTTTATGAATGAAATAGCCAATGTTTGTGAACTTGTTGGAGCCAACATTGAAGACGTAGCAAAAGGTATGAGTTTTGATAAGAGAATAGGAAATAAGTTTCTTAATGCAGGAATTGGCTATGGTGGATCATGCTTTCCAAAGGATACTAAAGCACTACATTGGTTAGCTAATGAACAAGGATATGAAATAAAAACAGTTAAAGCAGCAATAGAAGTAAATGAAAATCAAAAGTTTAAACTATTTAGAAAAGCTAAAAGAAGATTTATGAGCCTAAAAGGAAAGAAAGTAGCTGTACTTGGATTGACATTTAAGCCAGGAACAGATGATTTAAGAGAAGCACCATCTATACCTAATGTGAGAAGGTTGATTGAAGAAGGAGCAGAAGTATATGCTTATGATCCAGTAGGAATAGATAACTTTAAAAAGATATATCCAACAGAAATTAAGTATGTTAACAATCCTGAAGAGGCAATTAGAGATGCAGAATTAGCTTTCATATTTACGGAATGGGATGAAATTAAGTCTATAGATTTAAATAGATATAAAGAGTTGATGAAAAGTCCAGTGATTTTAGATGGAAGAAATTGTTATGATATTTCAGAAACTGAAAAATATTCAATTGATTATTATTCAATTGGTAGAAAAAATATATTGAGAAGTGGGAACTAAAGATGAAGATTTGTTTTACAGCATCTACAGGAGGACATTTTGAACAAATGATGATGTTAAAGCCTCTTATGGAAAAATATGAAAGTGTTATTGTTACTGAGAAAACAGAATATTCTGTAGTAAAAGATTTAAAAAATATATATTATTTAAGCCAAGTTAATAGAACAGAAAAGTTATTTGTATTAAAGATGTTAAAGAATAGTATGATGAGTTTGAAAATATTTTTAAAAGAAAAGCCGGATTTAGTTATATCGTTTGGAGCTTTAGCAACTATTCCTTTATGTTTATATGCAAAAATATTTGGTAAAAAACTAATTTTTATAGAATCATTTGCAAAGGTAAATTCACCTACTGTTACTGGTAATTTGTTGAGTAAGTTTGCCGATGAGTTTTATGTGCAATGGGAAGAAATGAAAAAGTTTTATCCAAATGCAATTTATAAGGGGGGAATATATTGATATTCGTAACTTTAGGATCTCAAAAATTTCAATTTGATAGATTATTAGCTCAAATTGATGAACTGATTAAAGATGAAGTAATTGATGAAGAAGTATTTGCTCAAATAGGATATAGTAAATATGAACCTAAAAATTATAATTTTAAAAGATTTATAAATAGAGAAGAATATGAAGCAGTTATGAATAAAAGTGATAAGGTAATAACTCATGGTGGAACAGGAGCAATAGTTGGTGCATTAAAAAAAGGCAAAAAGGTTATAGCTGTACCTAGGTTATCGCGTTATAAAGAACATGTTGATAATCATCAAATGCAGATTGTTAAGCAATTTTCTGATATGAATTTAATAATTGCATGCAAAGATGTTAAAGATTTAAGGGAAAAATATAGTGAATTTGATAATTTCAAGGAAAAGAAGTATCAATCCAATACAAAGTCAATAATAAATTCAATAGAAGAATTTATTACAAAGGAGATAAAATGAAAATACTTGTAGTTTCCAATATGTATCCAGATAATTTGAATCCTAGTTATGGTGTATTTGTTAAGAGATTCTGCAATCAGTTGGAATCGATAGGAATTTTGTATGATAAATCAGTTATGCATAAAGGGAATTCAAAAATACAAAAACTTATAGGATATATCAAGTTTTATGCATGTACTACAATTAAGATAATTTTTAAAAAATATGATTTGATTTATGTTCACTATGCATCACACAGTTCAATACCAGTTCTTATAGCATCTAAATTTAAAAAGATAAAAGTTTTTACTAATGTTCATGGAAGTGATATTGTTCCTGAAAACAATAAACAACAAATAATGCAGAAGTTTACGAGAAAGATATTGAAGGTAAGTGATAAAGTAATAGTTCCATCAGACTATTTTAAAAGATATGTATGTGAAAAATATAATTTGAATTCTAGTATTATAGAAGTATATCCTTCGTCAGGAGTAAATAAAAATTTATTTTATATTTACAATAGTAATCAAAGAGATGCAATAAAAAGAAAATATAATATTGCTAAAGATGAAATTGTAGTGGGGTTTGTTGGAAGAATAATTGAAGGAAAAGGATGGGATACATTTATAAAAGGTTTGCACTATTTTTATAAAATGCATCAATCTAATAATATTAAAGTGATTTTAGTAGGAAGCGGAATAGAAGAAGAAAAATTAAATAAGTTAATACAAAATACTTGTTTAAATAATAGAATTATTAGATTTCAATTGTTACATGAAAAAGAACTTGCGAATATTTACAATATACTTACGCTATTTGTTTTCCCGACAGAACGTGAAGGAGAAAGCTTGGGATTAGTAGCTTTAGAAGCAATGGCATGTGGAGTTCCAGTTATAGCTAGTGATTTTGCGGCTCCAAAGTATTATGTGAAAGATGGCTATAATGGGTATAAGTTTGAAGTTAATAATTCTGTACATTTATCAAAGTGTATAGAAAAATATTTAATGCTAGATGAAAAAAGTAGGGAACAGATGTCTAGAAATGCTTATAATACAGCAAAGGATTTTTTTGAAGATAATATTATAAATAAGTTAGAATTAATTATAAAAAAATAGCGAGGTATGGTGATTAGATGAATCTGTTTAACCGATATATAATAATTCCAAAACGATTAGTGCAACGGTTATATATTTTAATTTTTGCAATTGTGCCTTTAATTGATTCAATGAATGGTTATTTTTTAAAAGGTGGATTTGAAGGTAGTTTAACTATAGGAAGCATATATAGAATGGTTCTTATTTTATTTGTTGCTTGTGCAGTAATAGGACATTTGTCAAAGAGAAACTTTATATGTTTATCAATTATAATAGGATATTTTATATTTGCATGTATTATACAAAAGGTTTCTGGAATTAATTCAAAATCATTATTAAGTGAAGTGCAAAATTTAATGCAGTGGGGATTAATATTTGTATTATTTTTTTCCTATAGTGATTTATATAGAGATAAGGTTTTGAGAAATAAAGAAATTGAAATTATTTTTTCGGTTTGGGAATTATTAGTGCCATTAACTTTAATTATTCCTTATGTATTGGGAATTGGATATAATACTTATTATGATACAGGATATAAAGGATTTTATTATTCAACTAATGCCTTAACATATTTTTTAATAATTTTATATACCTTTAGTATTTATAAGTTATTAAAAAGAATAACTATAATTAAGTTATTAAAAGTATATATGATAGGTTATTCGTTGGCAATGCTAGGTACCAAGTCAGGATATGTAGCAATTGTTGTTATTCCAATTATTTGTACATCAATGAGATTGAAAGATATTTTTACTAAATTTAAATTGAAAAATATATCTTTAAGCAAAAAACAAGTGAAAATATATTCTGTATATTTAGTGCTTATAATTATATCATTACTAGGAATTGCAAAATTATTTACAAGCACATATTCGTCACAAATTCAGAAAATAATTTCAAGACATACTTATTTTTGGGGTAAATCTAGTTCGTTAATATCATTTATAACAACAGGAAGAAGTGATAGAATAGCAGATTTTAATTCTTATATTAAAGAAAGTGGAAGCTATTTATTTAGATTTATTTTTGGAAGTGGAACGTCAATAAAAACTGATGTTGGTGTAATTGAGATGGATTATTTTGATGCATTTTTTATGTTTGGATTAATTGGCACATGTATATTTATAGCATTTTCTATTTATGTTTATATGTTTAGAGAGAAAGAGAATAGAGTAGAAGGTATAGCGTATATCTTGACTATTGCTTATAGTTTTTTAGGTGGGCATGTATGGAATAATGCTTTTGCAACAACATGTTTTGCTATGGTATGTGCAAAGCTTATATCAAAGAAGAAATGTATGAAAAAATATCGAATAAAAAAATATCAAAATTTATGATTAAAAATAGGTGGACAAATATGAGTGATATGAAAAAAAATAAGGTATCGATAATTATAGTGACTTGGAATGTAGAAAATATTATTGAAAAATGTTTGGAATCGTTATTTAAATATGCAGATTTAGATAATGAGATTATAATTGTTGATAATGCATCTTCTGATAATACATGTGCTATTATAAAAAATAGATTTAATGATCAGGTTAAGTTAATAGAGTTACAAGAAAATATAGGATTTAGTAAAGCTAATAATGTAGGAGTGAATGTATGCAGTGGAGAATATGTATTTTTCTTAAATCCAGATGTAATATTTATTCAACCTATAATGAAAGAGATGAAAAGAATTTTAGATAATGAAAATGAAATAGGTATAGTTAGTCCTAAATTATTAAATATAGATAAATCATTACAAATCAGTTATGGAAATTTTCCAAGTTTGAAGTCAATTATATATAATGAATTTAAATTAGGAGCTTTACTAAGCAAAAAGTATAAGCGTATTTATTATCAAGCAAAAGTTAGAGAAGATGTAGAAAGATATGTTGATTGGACTTATGGAGCAGCACATTTTTGTAAGTATGAAGATGTAAAAAAAATAGGTTTATATCCTGATTCTTATTTTATGTATGGAGAAGATACAGAAATATGTATGAAATTTTTAAAGGTTCTTGGGAAAAAGGTATATTATATGCCTAAATTAGAATTAATACATATAGGTGGATATAGTGAAAAGCAAGTAGTTAATAGTAAAAAGGTTATATATGTTACTAATGCACAGTTATATTTTTTAAAGAAGTATTTTGGAGAAAGTAAGATGCAGTTAGCAAGAGCCTTGCTTATAATTAACAGATGTATAAAGATTGTTATAGTAAGTTTTATTAGTTTATTCTCTAATTCTCAAGTATTAAAAAATAAAAAATATAAATTTAAGGTACAAATTAAGACACTTTTAAGATGTGCAATTAATAAATAAGTGAGGAATTGATTATTGAAAGTAATAAAAAATAAAGTAAAAAAACTTTTTATTGTAAAAGGTATTAAGCAGATAATATTTAAGTTTTTATGGAGAATAATTAATAAACATAATTTTACTAAGGCTGCAAATTGTTTTTCAAGGAAGAAAGTTAAAGTAGGAAAAGGAACATATGGGAATCTATTTATAAAACATTTTGGAAATGAAGATGAAAAGATACGAATAGGCAATTATTGTTCAATAGCTCCTGAAGTTAAATTTCTTCTTGGTGGAGAACATGATTATAATAAGTTAATGACTTATCCTATAAAGAATAAGTTAATAAATGGTGAAAATGAATCTTTAATTAAAGGAGAAATATTAGTAGAAGATGATGTATGGATTGGATATGGAGCAATCATATTATCAGGAGTTAAAATAGGTCAAGGGGCAGTAATTGCTGCAGGTAGTGTGGTTTGCAAGGATGTGCCACCATATGCTATTTATGCTGGTACTAAAGTTATAAAATATAGATTTTCACAAGAAATTATAAAAGAATTACTCAAAATTGATTTTTCAAAATTGGATTATGATAATTTGGTCAATTTGTATAATAAGTATGATCAATTTAATAATATAGATATTAATGCTGTTAAATCTATAAATATGGATATAAAACAAATGAATAGTTCAAATTAGATTGGAGGAAAAGATATGAGTAAAGATATGAGCATATTTGTAGCAACGCATAAGAAATTTGATATGTTCAAAACAGATATTTATGAGCCAATACAAGTAGGATGTGCATTAAATAGTACAAGATTTGGCTATTTGGTTGATAATATTGAAGATAACATATCATCTAAGAATAGAAATTATTGTGAATTAACAGCTTTATATTGGATATGGAAAAACAATAATTCTAAAATTAAAGGTTTGTGTCATTATAGAAGATATCTTAGTTTAAAAGATATAAATACAAGTTCAAAGTTTTTTATTAATAAAGAAGTTATAGAAAATGATTTGCGTAATTATGATTTGATAATACCTAAGAAAAGAGTATTAAAGAGAATAACGTGTAGAGAAAATTATCTTTTAGGTCAAGGCATTGAAAAAGATTTAGATAACTTACAGAAAATTATAAAAAAAGTTTGTCCTGAATATGAAGAAAGTTATGAGAAAATTTTAAATGGAAATATATGTAGTTATTGTAATGTAATGATTGCTAAGGCTGAAGTATTTGATAGTTATTGTAAATGGTTATTTGAAATATTGTTTGAATTAGAAAAGATAACTGATTTGACAGGATATACTTATCAGGAGGCAAGGGTATATGGATATTTGTCAGAGTTATTGTTAAATGTTTGGATAGATAAAAATAACCTAAAATATAAGGAATATTCGTTAATAAATACAGAAATAAAAAAAGATGCGAAATATTATGTTAAGTTTTGTTTAGAAAAATTTAATATGTATAAGTTTATTAGAGAAAAGAAAGATTCACTATATAGATAACTTAAAGGTGGAGATATATGAATGAATAGATATGATTACCTAGTAGTAGGTGCAGGATTATTTGGATCAATATTTGCATATGAAGCAAATAAGAGAGGAAAAAAAGTTTTAGTAATAGATAAAAGAAACCATGTAGGTGGAAATATTTATTGTGAAAATATAGAAGGTATTAATGTACATAAATATGGAGCTCATATATTCCATACAAGTAATAAAGAAGTATGGGATTATGTAAATTCTTTTGTTGAATTTAATAGATATACAAACTCTCCAGTAGCTAATTATAAAGGTGAGTTATATAATCTTCCTTTTAACATGAATACTTTCTATCAATTATGGAAAGTAAAAACTCCTAAAGAAGCAATGGCAAAAATAGAAGAACAAGTTAAAGAAGCTAATATTGGAGAACCTAAAAATCTAGAAGAACAAGCTATAAAACTTATTGGAAAAGATATATATGAAAAGTTGATAAAAGGATATACAGAAAAGCAATGGGGCAAGAAGGCAACTGAACTTCCAGCTTTTATTATAAGAAGATTACCTGTTAGATTAACTTTTGATAACAATTATTTTAATGATTTATATCAAGGGATACCAGTTGGTGGATACAATAAAATAATAGATAAAATGCTACAAGGAATAGATGTAAAACTAGATACAGATTTCTTTAAAAATAGAAAAGAACTTGAATCTATGGCTGATAAAGTTGTATTTACAGGAATGATAGATGAATTCTATAATTACAAATTTGGAACATTAGAGTACAGAAGTTTAAGATTTGAAACAGAGGTATTAGATGAACAAAATTATCAAGGAAATGCTGTTGTAAATTATACAGAATATGAAGTTCCATATACAAGAATTATAGAACATAAGCATTTTGAATATGGAAATCAAGCAAAGACTGTAATAACAAGAGAATATCCAGCAACTTGGACTAAAGGTGATGAACCTTATTATCCAATTAATAATGACAAAAATAATGAAGTTTATTCAAAGTATAAAGAACTTGCAGATAAAGAAACTAATGTTATTTTTGGAGGAAGACTGGCTCAATATAAGTATTATGATATGCACAATATAGTATCAGAAGCTTTGCAGGCTGTTAAAGATGAATTTTATAAGGAATAATCGATATGAAAATATTAAAAAATTATTTATATAATCTGTCATATCAACTTTTAGCTATAATATTACCTTTAATAACTGTTCCATATATTTCAAAAGTATTAGGGGCAGAAGGCGTGGGAAAATATTCTTTAACTTTTGCTAATACTCAATATTTCGTCATTTTTGGAATGATAGGTTTATCTTTATATGGAAATAGGCAGATAGCTTATGTTAGAAATGATAGTGAAAAATTAAAAGAAACATTTTTTTCAATATATACAGTACAAGTAATTACTACAGCTATATCTTTAACTGTATTTTTAGCTTATACATATTTGTTTAATA
>SVCK01000073.1 GCA_015058375.1 Clostridium sp. | reverse complement strand
ATTACTTGCTTTGGCACATAATATTAACAAATTACACAATAAAATTCAATTCAATAAAACAGGAACACATTTATTTAAATCTAATAATATAGCTTAGACTACCTTAAAAATTTATATTTTGAAGTAGCCTTATTAAAATGCTCCTTTTTTATTAAGTTTATTTTTAAAACAAAAAAATGGAGCTTGTCGCTAACGATTTTTAACCGTTAATGCGACAGCCCCTTTTTCTATTCGTAGCTGATATCAAAATTTATTTTGATACAGCCCCATTTTACTTCTTTAAGATTTACTCTATCTGTTTTTCAAATAATTATTCTTTATTATAATATCATTTTTAAATTTTTCACAACAGAATCATATCATTTTAGTTGCACCTTGTCTTTAGATACACAGTATATTTTTAATAAATACATTAAAGCAGATGATATCATTGCTATTATAAATATACTACTCCATATATAAGAAAATCCAAGACTATTAACTACAATTCCTCCAATTAATATACTTAATGATGAACCTCCCCAATAAACAATATTTTGAATTGCACTTATTCTAGCTCTATAATTTATCGGACTATTATCTGCAATGAAAACCCCTGCACTTATAGTGCATATAATCTCTCCAATTGACCAAATAAACGTTGATAAAAGAAAACCTGGAATCGTATGTACAAAAGCAAGAATTCCATATCCTACAGCAAAACACACCCCCGATATCATCATAGAAGTCAGTTCATGATATTTTTTAATTGCTGATGTTATAAAAATTGTAAGCAAAACTACAGTTATTGCATTCACACTCATCATTTGTCCAAAAACTTCTGGTCCTTTATCTTTAAGAACATCATTTACTGTTAATGGTAATACAAATCTATGTTGTGAATATACAAATAGATAAACAAAAAATAGTGCAAAGAACATTCCTAATTGAGGTCTTTTAATAAATACTTGAACAATACTTCCTTGCTCTTTACATTCATTAGAATTATCTACATTATTAGTTTCCCCTTCAATCTCACCTGGTTCACTTACATTTTTCAACACTAAATATACAGCAATTAAAGATGTAATTCCATCTCCAACAAAGAATAATTGTAAAAAATTATTAAATAGCAATCCAGCAACTATTGGTCCAATTGCAGCCCCAACATTCATACATAAATAATTAAGCGATATTCCTGATTGTCTTTGGGTAATTGGAAGACAATCTATAAGAAGAGCGTCAAATGCTGGTCTTACAAAACCATTAAAAAATGTACTTACTAAAATTAACGCTATTATTAGATAATCGTTTTTTACTATAGCGCATAAAATCAAAAATATACCAGACAATCCTTGAGCTAATAAGTATACTTTTTTTCTACCAACATAATCTGATATCTTACCACCTATAATAGAAGCAGGTATACTAAGTAATGATGCACATGTTACAAACATACCACTTACACCAGTTGACATATTTAATTTTTGAGTTAAAAATAATGTAAGAAATGGAACTACAAAATCACCCAATCTATTAATTAGTGTGGCACAACACAATATGTAAATTGATTTTGGAAGTCCCAAATAAGTTTTAATTATATTTTTCATACCATAATCCTCCTTAATTTTTACTTTTCAGCAATAAAACAT
Organism: Clostridium sp.; assembly: GCA_015058375.1. Lineage (GTDB taxonomy): Bacteria > Bacillota > Clostridia > Clostridiales > Clostridiaceae > Clostridium. The sequence continues at coordinate 10,270 of SVCK01000073.1, read as the reverse complement.
AGAAAATTCTAGTTTTAATTCCAATATTTTATTTTTATGTATCTAAAACTTATTTTTTTCTATTATATATATTTTATGTAATAATTTCAATTTTTTATGTAATAATTTTATTTTTTCATTAAACAATTTATTATTTTTCATGTTAATTATTTAGCATAGTTGTTTTTTTATTGCTTTTCGCATTATTTTTCACATAAAATCCACTTTACGATAATAAAAGCGCAATTAACGAAATTTTGTTGAATTTTGAACAAATTGATTCTATAGTTATTTGTGTAAAGATTTACAAGACTTGTTTAGGGGGAATTTATTATGAAAAGAAGGAAACTATTAAAAACATGTTCTCTAGTAGCTGGTATGTCTTTATTATTTACATCATTAATTGTAAGTAGTACATCTATAAAGGCAAAGTCAGCTGCTATGAGGTCCGCAACCGATATCGTAAAAGAAATGGGAGTAGGTTGGAACTTAGGTAACACTCTAGATGCTAAAATGACTACTCTATCTTTATATTCACCAACTGCTGAATATGAAACTGGCTGGGGAAATCCTGTAACAACTAAAGCTATGATGGATAAAATTAAAGAAGCCGGATTTAAAACTATTAGAATTCCAATAACTTGGGGTGAACACATGGACAGTAACAATAAAGTTACTTCTGCATGGATGAAAAGAGTTAAGGAAGTTGTAAACTATGCTATTGACGATGGATTTTATGTAATTATCAATGTACATCATGATGGTAACTGGTGTGTTCCTGATAATGCACATCAAGCTTCTGTTACTCCAAAGCTTCAAGCACTATGGAAACAAATTGCTACAGAATTTAAAAATTATGATGATCATTTAATATTCGAAACTCTTAATGAACCAAGATTAGAGGGTACTCCATATGAATGGAATGGTGGAACTTCTGAATCTCGTAATATAGTTAACAAATACAATGAAACCGCTTTAAATTCTATCAGAAGTACTGGTGGAAACAATGCTTCAAGAGCTGTTATGATGCCAACTTATGCTGCTTCAACAACTCAAGCTGCTTTAAATGATTTTAAAGTACCAAACGATAAGAATGTAATTGCTTCAATCCATGCATATTCACCTTATTTCTTTGCAATGGACATTACTAGCAACATTAGAACTTGGGGAAGTGGTTCAGATAAATATTCTTTAGACTCTGAATTTGATAACTATGTTAATACTTTTAGAGCTAAAGGTGTTCCATTTGTAATTGGTGAATGGGGAACTATAAATAAAGCTAACCTTTCTTCAAGAATTGCTCATGCTGAATATTTTGTACAAGCTGCTCAAAAGAGAGGAATTCCTTGTGTATGGTGGGATAATAATATTTCTAAAGAAAATACAGAAGAAACTTTTGGTATTTTCAACAGAAGTGCATTATCATGGTATCATCCAGAAATAAAAGATGCTTTAATGAGAGGATATAAATCAGTTCATCCTGATTTACCAAAACCTGAAGTTCCTTCAACAAAGCCTACACCTACAACTCCAACTACTCCTACTAATCCAACTACTCCTACTAATCCTACAGTTAATAGTGGATTAACATTAGAGAAATCAATTAATAATTGGGGTTCAGGATATCAAGTAAACATTAAAATTTCAAATAAAACTAAGTCAAATGTAAACTCATGGACATTAAAGATTAAGAAGAGTGACATTAACATTAGTTCAAGCTGGAATGTTAATATTAAAGAACAAGGAAATTATTATGTAATCACTCCTGTAAATTGGAACTCAAACATTTATCCAAATGGAAGTGTTGAATTTGGAATTCAAGGTTCAGGTTCAATTAATAATAATTTTACTTATGAATTAACTTCTAAATAATAAAAAGTTTGAAATTTTCCATATTTTAAAAAATACCTCTAAAGTAGACTTTGGTTGTTTACCGTGTATACTTTAGAGGTATCATTTTACATTTAGATAATGCTCTTTTTTAAGCCATTATATATATTTAATGAAAATTATTATTCTTTTGAACAATATGAATCTAAAATTCTTTTAATAGCTTCAACAGGGCTTTTACATCCTGTTTTTTTCAAAATATAATTCATTTTTCTTTTATCATAATCTATATTAATATAAGTCTTACCATTTCTAAAATTCTCTTTATTTTTTTCAATAAGCTCTTCTATTTCCCCTTCACAAAGATTAACAATATTCTTTATAAAGTTATCATCATTCAAATCAATTTTATTTTCATCAATACATATCAAAATTTTCATTTTCCTAAATGCATATCCTTTTTGCCTATAAGGATACTGGTTCCAATTAATTATCCTTGAATCAATTTTATCCTTAAGCTTAATGCCATTAATAGCAATATCTAAGGATTTGCATTTCTTTTTCATTCTATACAATTGTATTTTTATATTGTCATTAATAATTTTCTCATCTAAAAGCCTACCATCTTGAAAGCTTTTATCTACAACTTCATTAAATACTCTAAGTTTCAAATAACTTAAAGCATTACTATAAGCATCATTTAAATATTTCTTTAAGCTTTCTTTACTTTGCTCATTCATCAAATTTTTAAGTAATGGTTTGTAATTCTTTTTATATATAATAAAGCCTACATTATCGGTTTTATCATCTACAGCAGTTGTAGATACATATTTCTCATTGTAAACTCCATTCTTATACGTAGAAAAATCGATTATTTTAACTGTTTTCATTTTATCCTTAACAGTTACATAATAAACTTCTTGACACAAGTTCAACAATGCTTTTAAAACAGCACTATCAAACTCTCTCTTTTCATCAAAATCACCATAAATACGCAGAGAAAAGAAATTATTAAGAATATTAACATCAACTGCCCTTCTATCATCATCTTTTATAAAAAAATTGATAATAGAACTTATACTTACATTTAACAATGAATTAATTTTAATGATGTCATACTTATCTATATTTTCGCTCATTTTTTAAACCTTTAAATATATTATTACACTTCTATTATATTAAATATTTAAAAAATTATTACCTTAAGCTATTTAATATTATCCCAATACTTTCTCAAACTTTCTTCATATTTATTGTTTTGTGGTTCATAATAAACAGCATTTTTAAGTTCATCAGGTAAATATTGCTGTTTAACATAGTGATTTTCAAAATTATGTGGATACTTATATTCAGTTCCTCTTCCTAATTTTTTAGCTCCACTATAATGAGCATCTTTCAAATGATTTGGAATATCTAAAATCTCCTTTGTATCAAGATCATTTAAAGCTCTGTCTATTGCAATATAAGCAGAATTAGACTTTGGAGCTGTTGCAAGAAGTATTACAGCTTCTGCCAAGGGAATCCTAGCTTCTGGAAAACCTAATTCCTTTGCAGCATCTACTAAAGATTTGACTATAGGATATCCTTGAGGATAAGCCATACCAATGTCCTCTGCTGCAATGACTTGTAGTCTTCTACATATAGAAATCAAATCTCCTGCCTTAATAAGCCTTGCTAAATAATGAATAGCAGCATCTGCATCACTACCCCTTATTGATTTTTGAAAAGCACTTAAATAATCATAATGACTATCACCATTCATATCATAAGAAATAACTCTTGTCTGAGTGCTTTCTTTTGCTATCTCTAAATCTATCTTAACTTCCTTATTTTCATCAGGATAAGTAGAATTTACTGCTACTTCAAGACCATTAATAGCTTTTCTAACATCTCCATTCCCTGCTAATGCAAAATATTCAATAGCTTCATCTGTTACTATAAGCTTAGTTTCAGTAAAATCCTTCTTTTGAATTTCAATAGCTCTATTTAACGCTTCCTTTACATCATCTAAACTTAAAGGCTTAAACTCAAAAATTGTTGACCTTGAAAGTAAGGCTTTAAATACAAAATGATATGGATTTTCTGTTGTAGAAGCTATCAAAGTAATTCTTCCATCTTCAATATATTCAAGAAGACTTTGTTGCTGTTTCTTATTAAAATTTTGAATCTCATCTAAATACAAAACAACACCATTTCTGCCCATAAATGTATCCAAATCTTTGCATATATCTTGTATGTCCTTTATAGAACAGTTAGTGGCATTAAGCTTATAAAATTGTCTATTACAGCTCTTTGCAATAATATTTGCCACAGTTGTTTTTCCGATACCTGGAGGTCCATAAAATATCATATTGCTTATACTACCACTTTTAACTATTCTATCTAAAATTTTATTTTTCCCTAATATATGTTTTTGTCCACATACCTCTTCTAAAGTTTGTGGTCTTATTTTATCAGCTAATGGTTTGTACATACATTACCTCTTCCTATGACTTAACAAATTAAAATTCTATTTTCGACTCTTTTTATAGTAACACTTTTTAAATACTTACTCAAACTTAATTAAGCTTTATCAATGTCTAATAATACTTAATTTGTATTCTGCACTAGGATTATAACCATAAACAACCCTAGCTCTTACATAATAAGGCTTTCCTCCATTACATGGTAAAGTACAAGAATCTTTTGGAAGCAAAGACTTAACTAAGGTCATATTATAGTCATAAATATCAGCCGAGTATAATGCACGCCCATCTTCTTTATCAAAGTAAAAATCAACAACAGTATTATAATCTTTAAGAGTTACTTCATACCATTTTTGATCATTACTACTTATCAAAGTATTTTTAACAACGTCTTGACTCATAGGTACTGTTCTTCTTAAATTAAACTTATCTAAATCTAAAAAATTAATATTATAAGGTACATGAGTCGCATAACCACTTTTTGACCACACTTTCATATAATAAGTGCCAGGTTTTAATGTACATCTATACTGAGTATCTTGCTTAACAATTTTTATACAATTAAAATTTGCATCATAAAGATTCATATAATAATCCGTCTTCATACAAGAATTTTGAAAATTAATAACAAAGTTTCTAGTTTCATTAACTTTAAATTCTGTCCAATTTTTATTATAACTTTCATTTATATTGCCATACACAATATACGGTACATCTTCATATATCTCCCTCGATAAAAAATACTTATCCTTACTCGTCTCAAAAGCACTAACAGTAGTATTTACATCATTATTTTTAGATGCAGTATTCATTGCATATGCACTTGTATTAACCCCCAATAAAATAACTGCCACAGTAACCATTTTAAAAATATTACTTCTCATTTAAATCTCCCCCTTTTTTAACATTAGTTTAAATTTACCATATAATACATTTATTTTCAATTGATAACTTTAAAACATTTTTCCATAGAACTCTTTAGCCAAAAAGAGTTCTATCACTTAAATCTTCCTTCATATTTACTCTTTCAAATAGATGCATAAGCTTATCTGTATTAAGTTCTTTCTTTTCCTTTCCCTGAACATCAACAACAATCTTACCTTGATGCATCATAAATAATCTATTTCCAGCTGTAATTGCATGTTTCATATTGTGAGTTACCATAAGTGTTGTAATCTTTCTTTCTCGTACAATTTTTCTTGTAATATCCATAACCTTTTCAGAAGTCTTAGGATCAAGAGCTGCTGTATGTTCATCTAAAAGAAGTAATTTAGGATTGGACATAACAGCCATTAAAAGAGTTAATACCTGTCTTTGTCCTCCTGATAAAAGTTCTACCTTATTATTTAGTTTATCTTCAAGTCCTAGGTCAGCTTCCTTTAAAAGTTCCTTATAGTATTCAATTCTCCTTTTATCAACGCCAAATTTCAAGCCATATCGCTTTCCTTTATTATCTGCAAGACTCATATTCTCTAAAATAGTCATCTTAGGAGAAACCCCTACTGAAGGATTTTGATATACTCTACCTATAATGCTTGAACGCTTATATTCAGGTTTATCCGTAACATCTTCTCCATCTATTAAAATAGTGCCTTCATCACACATTAAACTTCCCGCTACCATATTTAAAAGCGTTGATTTACCAGCACCATTAGAGCCTATAATTGCTACGAAATCCCCCTCTTTAACTTCTAAATTTAAATCTTCAAAAACCTTATTTTCATTAATGGTGTTAATATTAAACACCTTAGATAATCGATGTATTTTTAGCATTATTAACACCACCTTTTATTTTTCTTTTTCTCTTTTTAAATATATTAGATTCACAACTCAACGCTATAACAATTACAACTGCTGTTAAAAGATTTAATAAATTTGGATTTAATCCCATCTTCAAAGCTAAAGTTATAGCTGTATAATAAATAACTGTTCCTATTATAGACTGACTTGTTGCCTTTATATATGGAATCCTTCCAATAAGCGAAGTTCCTATAATTACACATGCAAGACCTTTAACAACAACGCCTGTACCCATACCAACATCAGCATAACCTTGATACTGACATGTTAAAGCACCAGCAAGAGCAGTTAATGCATTTGCTATCATAAGCCCTAATATCTTTATATTTCCCTTATCTACTCCTAAAGAAGTTACTACCTGTTCATTATCTCCTACTGCAAATAACAAAAATCCAAGTTTAGTCTTCATAAACAAATCAGCAAGAATTTTAATAACTACTAATATGATTACACCTATTAGCAAAACAGGAAGACCACCTTTAAAAAGATTATTTACATTAATTAAAGAAATATTTGATTTTCCCATAATAGTAAGATTAATTGAATATAGAGCCATCATTGAAAGTATTCCTGACATTAAGTTAGAAATCTTAAGTTTAACATGAAGTACTGCTGTAACTAACCCTCCAATAGCTCCACCTAAAGCTGCAATTATAATTGCTATCCAAGGATTAACACCTTTAATAAGAAGAACTGCTGTAATACATGCACCTAAAGGATAACTTCCTTCTACTGTCATGTCAGGAAAATCTAATATTTTATAAGTTATATACGTTCCTATTGCAACTAACGAAAATAACGTTGCTTGTTCTAAAATGTTTATCAATAAATCCACTAGTTAACGCCTCCAGTTACCTTTTCAGCTGCACTTAGTATATCTTCTTTAATAGTTATTCCTAATTTTTTTGCAACATCTGTATTTATTACTATTTTAAGTTCTTTCATTGGTTCAATCTTAATTTCACTTGGCTTTTTGCCATCTAAAATTTCAGCTGCTTTATATCCTGCCATTTTACCAAGTTCATAATAATCTATTCCCTTAGAAACAAGTCCACCAACATTAACAAATGCTGGTTCTGCACTTATTGTAGGTATTTTATTCTTAACGCAAATATCTCCAACTAAAGAATATGAAGCTGCAACATTATTATCAGTTGGTACATATAAACAATCAATTGATGAAACTGCATTGCTTAAATTTTGATTTATTTCATTAATATTAGCCACACCTATTTCCTTTATTTTTAAGCCATATTTAGGTGCTACTTCTTTTAATTCCTTAACTTGATTTGTAGAATTAGCTTCAGAAGTTGTAAAAACTACCCCCATTGTTTTAGCATCAGGAACTATTTTCTTAAACAATTCTAACTGTTCATCTATATTTACCTTATCAGTTGTTCCAGTAATATTTTTTCCTGAATTCTCTAAACTTTCTGCCAAACCAGCATCAATAGGATCAGTTACTGATGTAAATACTATTGGAATTTTATCAGTTGCATTAGCTACAGCTTGAGCTGTTGGTGTTGCTATTGCAAATATCAAGTCCTTCTTTCCTGCTACAAATTGACCTGCAAGTTGCTGAGATACATCAATTTTTCCTTGAGCATTTTGCTGTTCAATTTCAATATTTTTCCCTTGTTCATATCCTTTTTCTTTTAATCCATCAACAAATCCTTCGTTTGAAGAGTCTAAAGCTGGATGTTGTATGTATTGAACTACACCAACCTTTTTTACAGCATTTGAACTTCCATTAGATGAACACGCTACAAACATTGACATACACATTATGCCTGCCAATATAATACTAATTTTTTTCTTTCCTACCATTCTTACCATCCTCCATTTGAACAAAATTTGACAAGCGTTACCAATTTTGCTTTTTTCATATCAATCAACTTTTTAATGATAAAGTTTTAAAAAACAATAAAAATAACTAACAACTTATCAACGATTTATTAAATATTATCACAAACCATTAAAATTGTAAATCATTTCTATTCTATTATCATTGTATTATTTTTTGAAAAAATTTATACTTAATCTTGGATATCATAGGAGGAGATTAAATGAATATTGAAACACTATTAGAAAATTTTTATGAATGGTTATTAAGCAGAGGTACTAAACTTTTTTTTGCTTTAATCATTCTTATTATTGGATGGAAAATTATCAAAAAATTCATGAAAAGCGTAGAAAGCTTTTTTAATAAAAGAAACTTTGACCCAACCCTTCATCACTTTTTAAATGGATTTGTAAAACTTGTTTTGCAATTTATTTTAATTTTAGGAGTATTAGGCTACATAGGAATAGATACCACAGCATTTGCTACTGTATTTGCTTCTATTGGTGTTGCCATAAGTTTAGGTTTAAAAGAAAGTTTATCTAATTTTGTAGGTGGAATTACTTTATTATTTTTAAGACCTTTCCAAGTTGGCGATGTTGTGCAAACAGCAAACTATTCAGGTAAAATTGATAAAATAAGCATGTTCTACACTCAAATAACTACTTTTGATAATAATGAAATTCTTATTCCAAATGGAAGTATAGTAAATTCTGCAATCACAAATTATTCACTTAAATCTACTAGAAGACTTGATGTGACTTTTGGTGTAGGATATGAATGTGATGTTCATCATGTTAAAAAGATTTTAGCTGAAGTAGTTGAAAAGAATAAGCATATTTTAAAAGATCCTAAGCCTTTCATTAATATATGTGAACATGGTGATAATGCTGTTTACTTCTTAGTAAGAGTATGGGTTAAAAATGATGATTATTATCCAGTACGTTTTTATTTATTAGAACAAACTAAAATTAGATTTGATGAAGAAAACATTAATATTCCATATCCACAAATGGATGTTTATTTAAAAAATAAATAAGTTTGTGTAAACAAGTTTATTATAAAAAAATATTACTGAAATTCTTATTTTCAGTAATATTTTTTTGCTATAAGTGTTAATTAATAAATATGTAAAAATCTCACTTTATCTTCATAAGATAGCCATTTTCTTTAAGATATAAATGCTCTTTCTTAAACTCTGGTAATATATTTTCAACACACTTCCAATAATCTTTAGAGTGGTTTTTATATACCATATGACACATCTCATGAACTACAACATACTCCATTGCACTTTCCCTTGCCATTATAATATGCCAATTTAGAAATATTTTATTATCATATGTGCAACATCCCCATTTTGTCTTTTGGCTTTTAACTCTTATCTCTTTAGGTTTTTCTTTAAATCTATTTGTATACTTAAAAACAATCTCTGTAACCTTTTTAAGACACTCTTCTCTAAACCATTTTTCAAGAACCTTATTTGCCTTAGATAATTCAGAAACATTTACAAAGAAAGTATCATTTTTAAAATCAACAAAATTCTTTTTTAAAAACTTCTGCTCAATCACTCTTACTTTGCATATTCTTCCAAGATACATTACCTCATCGCTAGCGAGCTGTTTTCTTTCCTTGAACATAATAACTTTTTGTTCAATCCATTTTCTTTTTTTCTCTATAACTCTGTCTATAGTTTCAAAGCTCACTCCATTAGGTGCTCTAACTATCACTTCTCCATTTTCTTTTATAATAATACCTATAGTTTTTCTTTTTCTAAATTCTACTGTATACTTAATTTTTTCTCCATTCATGTCCAATCACCATCTCAATTAAGCTTCATTATAAATTTATTATATTAAATTTTCAAACAGCCATTTCTTCTTAAAATAACGGAATAACGAAAATTTTATTTTTTATCATAAACGCAAAAAAACACAATCCTAATGGATTATGCTTTTTAACTGCAAACGATAAAAATTTTATTTTGCTTCAAAAAATAGGTGGGAAACTATCAAAATAAATTTGGGTAATTTATTTTATCTTGAAGCAATAAGGTCATTACCTATGTTTTTATTATATAAAGATTTTAGTCCCTTAACTAGTAACAAAAGTCCTTTTTTTCATAGGACTAAAGTCCTTTTTTTGATTCATAATATTTTCACCTCATGTTTATTATGAAACTAAAAAAGTCCATTTACTCCTCTGGAATAAAGTTTTCTTCAGTTAACGCTTCTCCATTTCCTACAAGTATATTTATTCTTTTTTCAGCTTTGTCTAGAATATCATTGCATGTCTTTGAAAGTTCAATTCCTTTTTCAAACGCTTGAATTGATTCTTCTAATGTTAGATCTCCTTT
>SVCK01000072.1 GCA_015058375.1 Clostridium sp. | reverse complement strand
TTTTCAAATATAGCTATATCTAAGCGATCTTATAGAGAAGAAAATGATTTAGAAGTATATAAAAACGTATTAGCTGCCCACACAGAAAAGCTAATCCTTATAGAAGGATGATGAAAGCTAATAAAGAACATACAGTCTTACCTAATTTGTTAAATAGAGAATTTAAGCAAGATATACCTGGTAAGGTATTACTTACAGATATATCTTATCTATTTTTTAAAAATGGTCAAAAGGCTTATTTGTCGACCATTTTAGATGCGTCTACTAATGAAATATTAGCTCATAATGTTTCTAAAAATTTAAAAATAGATATAGTTACAGATACAATTGATAAGCTAATACATAACAATAAGTCTCTTCTTAGAAAAGATTCCTTTATCCATTCTGATCAAGGAGTTCATTATACAAGTCCAATTTTTCAAAAGAAGGTCAAGAAAAACAAATTAGGACAATCTATGTCTAGACGCGGAAACTGCTGGGACAACGCCCCGCAGGAATCGTTTTTTGGTCATTTAAAAGACGAAGCTAATATAAAAAAATGTGAAAGTTTTGAGGAATTAATTAAAGAAGTTAATGATTATGTTAATTATCATAATTATTATAGACCACAATGGAATTTAAAAAAGATGACCCCTGTTGATTACAGGAACCATCTTTTAGGTACCACTTAGTCTTTTTTTAAATTGTCCTTGACTAAGGGTACATTTTAATTATTTTAATTTTAGACAGCCTTTTTCTATTGTTCATTAGTAACTTGGTTCTATTTGATTGTTGAAATAAATTATAATTTACTATAAACTTATAATGATAAAGTATAGGAGATGAAAGAAAATGAAAAAGAAGACTAGAGAAAAAATGACATATGCATTAGCAATCTTTATGGCAATTATTTTTCTATTAGGATTAATACCAAGTATTTTACATTATTAGAGGAGTGGATAAAGTGTTTTTAAAGTCTCTTGAGATAAGAGGATTTAAATCCTTTGCAGATAAAACAGAGTTAAAATTTAAAAAAGGTGTTACAGCAGTAGTTGGACCAAATGGAAGTGGTAAAAGTAATATTTCAGACTCTGTAAGATGGGTTTTAGGAGAGCAGAGCGTAAAAACCCTTAGAGGGGGTAAGATGGAAGATGTAATCTTTGCAGGAACTCAGTTTAGAAAGCCTGTTGGTCTTGCTCAGGTTTCGTTAACATTAGATAATGAAGATGGAGCTCTCTCTAGTGATTATAGTGAGATAACTGTATCTAGGAGAATTTTCCGCTCAGGAGAAAATGAGTATCTGATAAATGGAACAAAATGCAGATTGAAGGATATTACACAACTATTTATGGATACAGGTATAGGTAAAGAAGGGTATTCATTAATCGGACAAGGTAAGATAGAGGCTATTTTAAGTGGAAAGCCAGAAGATAGAAGAGCTCTTTTAGAAGAGGCCGCTGGTATTGTTAAGTATAAGTCTAGAAAGGAAGAAGCTGAAAAGAAACTTAAGAATACTGATAATAATCTTGTTAGAATTAATGATATAATATCTACCTATGAGGAAAGAATTGAGCCTTTAAGAATAGAAAGAGAGAAAGCATTAAAATATAATGAAATATCTAATGAGTTAAGAGAAAAGGAAGTATCTATAGTAGTTAATAATATAAAAACTTTAGATAGTACGTTACAAGAGTTTGCAGATGAAGTTAATTCGAGAAAAGCAGTTTTGGAAAGTAAGAGAAATGAATTGCAAAATAACAAGCAAAAGCTTAAAGAATTAGAAAAAAATATAGAAAACTTAGAAAATAAGACTTCTGAAAGTAGAAAAGAGTATTATGAAAAGAAAGATAGTATATCTGAAATAAATAAAGATATAGAAATCTATAGAGAAAGAATAAAAAACTTAAATGGATTTATTGAAAAGAATTCTGTAGTTTATGAAGAATTAAAAGCAAAAGTTGAACATTTAGATAACGAGTTATCAGAAGCTAAGCTTGATCTTCAAAAAAACATAGATATACAGAAATTGAAAGATAATGAGATTAAAGTATTAGAGGAAAATAATAAAGATTTTATTGATGATATTATAGAAGTTGAAAATAATATAAAACAGCTAAAAGAAGAAGAATATGAACTTATGAAAAGTTCTTCTGAAATTAAAAACAGTATTGCTTTAATGAAAAATGATTTAGAGATAAAAACATCAAAAAATGAAGCATCAGTTGCAACAATTGTATCAACTGAAGGGAATATAAAAATAAACATAGGTACTGTTGGAAGTTTAAATAGTAATTTAGATAAAAACAAAAAAGATATTCAGGAATTAGAAGAAAAAATTATACTTAATAAAAAAGATATTGCAACATTAAATTCAAAGATTACAAAGAAGGAACATGAGATAAGGGCTGTTAATAAGACTATAAATGGACTTGAGGCAAATAAAAATATGCTTTCAAATCTTGAAAAACATTATGAAGGATATAATAGAGCTGTAAAAGTTTTAATGGAGAGAATACATAAAGGTGTTACTCCTAAGGCAGAAGGAACTAAGGTAGTAGGTGAGATATTTAAAGTAGATAAGAAATATGAAGTTGCTGTAGAAATAGCTTTAGGTGCAGGGATTTCTAATGTTATTACTGAAAATGATCAAATAGCAAAAAATTTAATCACTTACTTAAAAGATAACAAACTGGGTAGAGCAACATTCCTTCCTTTAAACAACATAAGAGGTAATAGGTTGAGTTTGGATCAATCTATAAAGAATATGCCAGGATATTTAGGTATAGCAAGTGATATTATAACTTATCCTGCAAAGTATGAAAAAGCAATAAATAATATGCTTGGAAGAACGATTGTTACTACGGATATGGATGCAGCATTGGCTATATCTAAGAAAGGTAATAATAGTTATAGGATAGTTACTCTAGAAGGGGAAATTATTGCACCAGGAGGAGCTTTGACTGGTGGTAGTATTTATGCTAAACACACTAATATTTTAGGAAGAAAAAGAGAAATAGAAGAACTAGCTATAAATATTGATTCTAAGAAAGAGGAACTTAATAAGTTATTAAATGAACTTGAAGCTTTAAAAATAAATTTGAAGAAACTTGATGATGAAGTGTTAAATTATAGGGATGAAATACACTCTAAAAATATAGAGACTGCAAAGTTGGAAAGTAAAATTAATTCATTAAAAAATGAAATTGATAGATTAAAAAGAAGTATTGATGTTATTAAAAAGGAAGTAAACATAAATAATTTGGATATAGAGAAAATTAATTTAATGCTTAATGATAAAAAGACTGAATTAGATAATATTCAAATTGCAATAAGTAATAATAATAAAAAAGTAATAGAATTAGATGAATCTTTAGAAAAACGTAGAAGTGAATCTGAAACTGTTAGAAATAAGCTTACTGATTTAAAAGTTGAAAAAGCAGCTTTGGATGAGATATTATTAAATAAAACTAATGAAATTAGTAGAATAACATCTGATATGGAAGCTACAAATTTAAAAGTAAAAGAAACTTATGAAGAAAATGACAAAAGTAATCAGGATATCAAAGAATTAGAAAATAATATTAATTCTAAAAGTGAATCTATAATTAAACTAGAAGATTATTTAAACAAACTTGAAGAAGAATTTAAAGAAGGCGAAATTTTAAGAAGTCAATTAAAAGATGAATACAATAAAAAAGATACTGTGATAAATGAATCAATGGATATTATAAACAAGGAAGAGACAGAATTAAATAAGAGAGAAGTTCTTAAAACACGAAGTGTTGTTGAAAAAGAAAATCTTTATACTAAATTAAATGAAGAATTGAAGCTAACTTTTGCAGAAGCTAAAGATATTGCTGTTGAGGTAGAAAATGTAGCTGAATTTAAAGAAAAAATTTCAGATCTTAAAAGAAAGATTACGGCATTAGGAGTAGTAAATTTAGCAGCAATTGAAGAGTATGAAGAGATTAAAGAAAAATTTGAATTTATGTCAGCACAAAGGGAAGATTTAGAAAGTGCTAAAGAAGAACTTATGTCAGTTATTAGTGAGATGACTGATAAGATGAAGACTTTGTTTAAAGAAAATTTTAAAATATTAAATAGAAACTTTAATGAGACATTTAAAGATTTATTTAAAGGGGGTAGTGCAGAACTTATTTTAGCGGATGGAGATGAACTTGATGCTAATATAGATATTAATGTAGAACCACCAGGAAAGAGACTTCAAAACATAAATTTAATGTCTGGTGGAGAAAAAGTATTATCTGCTATAGCTCTTTTATTTGCTATATTAAAAATGAAGCCAACCCCATTTTGTATTCTTGATGAAATTGAAGCTGCACTTGATGATGCAAATGTTTATAGATATGCAGAATTTTTAAAGGAATTTTCGCAAGGAACACAATTTATAGTTATAACTCACAGAAAAGGAACAATGGAAGCAAGTGATGTTATGTATGGTGTAACTATGGAGGAAAAAGGAGTGTCGAAAGTAGTATCTGTAGATTTAACAAAGTAGAGTAGGAGGAAAAATAATGTTTGGAAATTTTTTTGATAAACTAAAAACAGGATTGACAAAGACTAGAAATGGATTAACAGATAAGATAAATGAAGCATTAAATCTAGCTGTAACAATCGATGATGATTTATATGATGAGTTAGAGGAAATACTTATAACATCGGATATAGGTATGGAGACTACAATGGAGCTTATTGACAGATTAAAAGATAAAATAAGAAAAGATAAAATAAATGATACAGAAATGGTTTTTCCAGCTTTAAGAGAAGTTATCAAAGATTTTATGCTTGAAGGTGAAGAAGAAAGAGAATATGAAGATAAAAAAGTTATGCTTGTAATAGGCGTTAATGGAGTGGGTAAAACTACTTCAATAGGAAAGCTTGCAGCTAAAAATAAGAATGAAGGTAAAAAAGTTTTATTAGCTGCTGCAGATACATTTAGAGCAGCAGCGATAGATCAACTTGATGTTTGGAGCAAAAGAGCTGGTGTTGATATAGTTAAACATGAAGAAGGCTCAGATCCAGCTGCAGTTGTATTTGATGCTATTCAAGCGTCAAAAGCTAGAAATGTAGATTTACTTATATGTGATACAGCAGGAAGACTTCATAATAAGAAAAATTTAATGAATGAGCTTTCTAAAATAAATAGAATTATTGATAGAGAATATGGTGAAGAGAATAAAGAAACTTTATTAGTTTTAGATGGAACTACAGGACAAAATGCTGTGATTCAGGCAAAACAGTTTATGGAGGCATGCCCTATAGACGGAATCATATTAACTAAGCTTGATGGTACAGCTAAAGGTGGTGTGGTATTATCAATCAAACAGACTTTAAATATACCAGTAAGATATATAGGCGTTGGTGAAGGTGTTGATGATTTACAAAAATTTGATGCAGAAAGCTTTGCAGAAGCGCTAATTTAAATATTTTTAAGGTGTTAAGTAAAAATACTTGACACCCTATAGATAATTTGGTATCATCTCTTTTGTGGGTAAGGTGATTTTAGATGGAAGATAGAGTTGAAATTTCGTTATTAATGGATTTTTATAGTTCGTTATTAACTGAAAAACAACGTAACATCATGGAGCTTTATTATAATGAGGATTTATCCTTAGCTGAAATAGCTGAACTGAATAACACAAGCCGTCAAGCTATCCATGATTTGATTAAAAGGTGTTACAAGTTACTTTTATCCTATGAGAGTAAGCTTAACTTACTTCAAAAGAGTATGAATCGTGAAAAGAAAATTATTGATCTTT
>SVCK01000071.1 GCA_015058375.1 Clostridium sp. | reverse complement strand
TGTTATAAAGGATAAAATCTCTATTTTACTCTTTTTAAATTCATCATCTTTAACTTTTTTCTCTATAACATCTTTAGCATACTTTGCAAAGGTTGCATAAACTTCAGTCTGCTCATCTGTCATTGGAACAACTAACTTCTTTTCAATCTTATCTGGAAGTTCTTTTATAACATCCTTCTTATATCTTCTTAAAATGAAAGGTTTAATCATTGTTGTCAATTCTTTTATTATAACTTCATCTTCATTAAGTCTTCGATGATATCTTGTTGTAAATTTCTTTTCATCATACAAATATCCAGGCATTACAAAATCAAAAATAGACCAAAGTTCCATTAGAGAATTTTCAAGTGGTGTACCTGTTAAAGCATACTTTCTTTTAGCTTTTATAGCTTTACATGCTTTAGCATTTTGAGAATGTCCATTTTTTATATTTTGAGCTTCATCTAAAATGCAATAATCAAATTCTATTTTTTCATAAAATTTAGCATCCCTTTTTGCCAAATTATAAGTAGTAAGTAATACATTATATTCCTCATAATGATTAAAGATATATTCTCTTTGACTAGGAGTTCCATTTAAAACAGCTACCTTTATCTCTGGAGCAAATTTTAAAAACTCACTTTTCCAGTTATACACTAAAGAAGTTGGGGCTATTATAATGGCTTTGCTTCCTTTAACTGAAGCTAAAAAAGTAATTGTTTGAAGAGTTTTACCAAGTCCCATTTCATCTCCTAAAATCCCTCCAAACCCTAAGAAATCAAGTGTTTTAAGCCATACATAACCATCTTTTTGATATTGTCTAAGTTCAGCATTTATATTGTTTGGAAGAGGAAATTCCTTATGTTTTAACTTGTTCAAAGAATTTTTTAAAGATTTAAGACCTCTTCTTCCTTTAACATATTTTATATCCTCTTCTTCTAGATAATCTTCTAAATATATTCCTTTTGACTTAGGTATTGAGATAGTATTATCAATTATTTCAGAATCATTTTCAAGGCTATCTAAAAGCTTTAAAAACTTTTTAAGTTCAATTTCTTCTAAGTCTAAAAACTCACCATTTTTTAATCTATAATATTTTTTATTATCTCTAAAAGCATTTAAAATATTATAAGTTTCTTCTTTACTTAAATCAGCTATTTTAAACTTAAAGTCAAAGTAATCATATTTACCCGCTCTGACATCTGCTTTAAAGCTTGCTGAATTTAATGACTTAATTCCTGTAAAATTATCAGAATAAAATACTTCTCCAATATTTTGTAGCTGCTGTATATCTTTTTTAAAGAAATTAAATATATATTCTTCACTTTTAAAGAACACAAATTTTTTATTAACAGCTTCAAAACCTAAAGATCTTAAAAGTTCAATTACCTTACCTTCCTTTATAGCATCTCTATATATTATTTTTTCCTTAAAATCTTCAAAATAGTTAAATTCATAATTATTGTAACTAACAATTAATTTCAAATAAATTTCTTCATCTTTATCAAAATAAAATTTAAATTTAACTGGTGCTATAATTATTTTTTCACTAATTTTTCTAGATAGCTGAATATCTTTTGATACCTTTTGAATTGATGGTATTAACTTTTTAAAAACTCTTTCTTCTTCACTCTTTGTAAAGAACATTGCATTACTTCTATTAAATGCTTCAATATATGGCATTAACTTTTCTATCTGTTCCATAGGTGGAATATAAATAACAGTATCATACATAAAAACATTGTCACTATCCCCTAAAACTTCAGGAACACCATTAGGTGCTTCAAGCTTTAGCATATCCCCTACTTCCTTTAAATTAAATGGTACTCTCATCTCTTTGTCTATAATTTCTGTTTCAATTTGTCTTGAGTAAAAACCTGTTCCAAGATAAACTCTATGGTTCTTTATTATAGTAAGAAATTGTCTTAAAAGAGCTTTAGGGATATTTATATTTTTTCCTGAAACCATTTTTTGCTCCACTCTTTTATATGATGAACCTGATAGATCTATATCCTTTAAAAGTTCTATAAAATTTATTAATTCTTTATCTTTAGTACTAAGCCTTTGTTTAGTTATATCAAATGTAAAGTCCTTTCCATAATTAATCGGAATCTTATTATATAAAGCTACAAGAAAGCTATCAATATCTTTTAATGAATACAATTTATTAGACTTCAAGCCATTTTTCCCTATTTTAAATTCAGCAGATATCTTTCCTGTCCATGATATTTTATTTAAAATAACTTCTATTTTTATTTCTTCCTTATAACTATCATCTGCTAATAAAAAATCAAGTATAGACTTCTCTGATGCTTTTACTAATTCTTTTTTCTTTTCTATAATTCCTAAAGAATCTAAAATTTGAGGGGCTTCATCTATATCTCTTAAAAACTTAAAGAAGGTTGCTGATATATGTTTGCAAGCATATTGTTTTCTTCTTGCTGTATTCTTTTCAAAATCAGCACAAGTGCAACTGCAAAGCACTACTTCTTTACTTGCTTTATCTATGTCAATCTTACATGAATATTCATTAAAAAGATTCTCAGAAATAACTCTACTTTTAATTTCTATATTATTTCCTGATACTGATTCATTAATATCTGAAATCAAATCATTTTTTAAAATTCTTTCACCTTTTCTCTCATTATTACCTAATGTGCTTTTATTAAAACCTTCTATTAATGCTTGTTTTATCATTTAAATTTCTCCTGATTAATTTTTTTAATTATATCATTATACCATAAAATTTAGCGTCCTAAACAACAGATTGTCTAAGACGCTAAATTTTGTTAACCTTAAATACTTTATTTTATTAATGTTTTAATTTCAAGTTCTAATAATCTTTTCTTTAATTCATCCCTATCTATGTTTAACACAAGATCTTCAAGTGTATTATCTATTTGAATATCAGTTTTAATAGTAGCAAGTTCTTTGCTCATAAAAGCTGATTCCTTTGCAGATATATCTATTGCATATATATCATGTTCTCTAAGCTTTGAAAGACCATCTTCTGATGTTATAGCTATAGGAAATTTAAGTTTACCAAACTTTTCTTCAACAAGCTTTTGAGTTTCTTTTTCTTCATCTGTAATAGCTTCTTTTATACATTTGTACGAAAGAGTTTCAGAATTATCAAGTCCAATAGTTCCTTCCTTTAATAAAGTAGCAATAGGACTTCTTGATATACCTAATGATTCTTTAAAGAATTTCTTTAATTCTTTTTCTTCTTTCTTGTCTAAATCTTCTATAACTTCATATATTGTTTCTATATCACCATATTCATTAAGAAGAGGAATTGAAGCTTTATCACCAATACCTTTAACACCTGGTATATTATCTGCACTATCTCCTGATAAAGCCTTATATTCTATTATCTGATAAGGCATAAGATTATTTACATCTTTTAGAGTTGATAAAGTATATTCAAAAGTTCCTGATGGAATATTAAATTCTTTTCTATCCATCTTCAATTTTTCATACAATTCATCAGCTTTATTTGTTCCAAGCCATACTCTAGTATTATCACTTACAAGCTGAAGATAATCTACATCCTTAGTATATAAAACTACAGGTATTTCACTTTCAAATTTCTTAGCTAAAGTTCCTGCAAAATCATCAGCTTCATAAAAAATTTCATCATTTAAATCACTCATAAACTGAGGTACTAAATCTTTTAATAGATTTTGTGTTGTAATAAACTGCTCAGTAAGTGGTTTTGGTGTAGCTTTTCTATTTCCTTTGTAATCTGAGCTTATCTCTTTTCTAAATGTTGCACGACTTACATCCCAAACTACTGCTAAATGGCTTGGTTTTTGTTTATCTATAATATTAAGTAAAGTTTTCATAAAAGTAAATACTCCATTAGTATAAACCCCTGTTGAAGTTTGTAACAATCTTTTTTCTGCTTTTTCCTTATCTTCTGGAGTTTTAGCCATTAAGAATTCTCTAGCAGTTGCATAAAAACATGTACTTAATAAACTGCTACCATCTATTATTAATAATTCTTTGTTCATATATGTTTCTCCTATGTCTTAAATATTTTAACCATCAGTAATATTATAGCTTTAAATCAGAAATATGCAAAAACCAGTTAGTATACTTACTAACTGGCTAAATAAAATATGTATTAAACTATCTCATTGATATCTTGCTTGCAAGATCTTGATCAGCTTGTTGCATAGCTTCTGAAATTGAATCTAATTGTGCATGTAATTCATCTAACATTGTAACAAACTTGTCCATTACTTGAGATTTAAGTTCTGCAAATTCATCTCTGTACTTATCACTTGCAACTCCATCCCATCCATCACATAATTCATCTATAGTTGATTGTAAAGTTTGTACTTCGCTTTCTACGCTTTCCTTTGATGCTACTATTCTTGAAGAAATACCTGAAACTTCTTCTGGACTGAATCTAATATTTGCCATAATTCTAACCACCTTTCAATATTATTCTATCATTTACAATTAGTTTTGTAAATACCATATATGACTCATATATACATAATGTGATAATAAAAAAAGTAGATTTATGTCAATTAAAAGTTTTTTATACCATAATTTTTAATATTAATTTTATTTTCTATTTACATTGCTTTTCTTAACCCTTCATTTAACGCTTTGCACAATTTACTACTTAAAGCATAATTTTATACATTTCTAGATGCCAAAAAGGAATTGGCATAAATTTTCTACCAATTCCTTAATAATTTTTATCTTACATATCACTAAGTGGTGTTTTTACAAATTCAAACTTACCTTTGTTAATGATAAATCCATCTCCATCTTTAAGAACTTCCTTCTTTCTACCATACTTAAGATATACATCGAAAGTCTTTTGTGCATCTAAATCTGTAAATAATAAACCAAACTGTTCTTCCTTTAACTTTTTCAAGAATGGTTCTGCATATAATAATTCTTTATATCCAGCATCATCACTAGAAATCATAATATTGATTTTAAGTTCTCTATGTTTAGTGATTATAGTATTAAAATCTTCTCTACGTTTCTTATCTGTATATTCAACAAAGTCCTTTAGATTATCAACAACAATCATAATTCTTGTGAAAGTCTTAAGTAATGCAGCTTCATCAAAATTATCATCTAACAAGCCTTCATTATACTTTTCGCTTCTTTCATTAACAATATCCATGATTTCATTGAAAATTTCTTCAGTATCATCTGTACTGCAAATATATTTAACATTTTCTAAATTCTTAACATTTCTAAGTGCCATTTTCTTAGAATCAAAAGCATAAATAACATTATCATCTACACTTAATGTACTTATGACATTCTTAATGAAATTAGTCTTGCCGCTTTTGTCTTTACCTATAATAACAGCAAATGGATGCTCATTTAAGTTAATTACTCTCTCTTCAATATCATCATAAGTTATACCAACTGGAATAATTCCTTCTCTTCCATTATACTCTTCCATATCAGAGAAATGTAATTGTTCAGGCATAAATGGAATTTTCTTAGCTTTACCTTTAGTATTTTGTGCTGTAGTTTCAATAAACTCTTTTAATGCATTAACTCTTTCTATATCACTTTCTCCCAAAACAGGCAGGCAAACTTGTGCTTCTATAATTCTATCAGTTTTTAATAATACTCTCCCTCTAATATTAGCTGGATTTACTCTAGAAGTTCCAAACATAGCACTGTATTCACTCTTATCTTGACAAGGAAGAGCAAGCATTTCATTAAAATTACTAGCCATTTTGTATCTAATATTATTAAATCCTGCTGTTGAAAGAACTACTGATATTCCAAGCGTAATACCTTCTCTTGATATATATGTTAGTTCTTCTTCTGCAAAGTCATACATTTCCTTCATTGCAACAAAGTTATCTACTATAATAATCATTTGAGGCAAGTCTATACCTGTTGCTTCTTTATATGAATTTAATGATGCAACACCCACCTTAGAGAACATATCTTTTCTAACTTCCATTTCTTTTCTAATAAGTCTTATTAACCTTACTAACTTTTCATCATCATCTTTTAATATAACTCCACCAACATGAGGAAGTTTTTCAAATACTTTAAGAACTCTTGTACCAAAATCTAAAATATAAATATTTACATCTTTAGGCTGATATTTTTTAGCTAAAGATACAATCATAGTTTCAAGAGTGGTAGTTTTACCATAACCTGCACCACCAATTAAAATTACATTACCTCTCTTAGTAAAGTTAATTTCAAGTGGATATTGAACTTGTCCTTCTGGATCATCGACTTTACCAATAACAGCTGTAATGTCACTAGAGTTATTATAGCCTTTGCTCTCTTCTTGCATATCACTTAAGAAAATAACTTCTGCTAATTCAGGAAGCCATGGACCTTGCAATTTTTCTATATTATTCTTTCTTGCAATATTATTAACAGTTCTTATAACTTGATCTAATTCAGTAATAGCCTTTTTACCCTCATTTTCTTTTTTAGAAGAATAGATAACTTGTCTAATACCTTCAATAGATACTTTTGATATTTCAATATCATTTTTACGTATAGTATCGTCTTCAAACACTTTAGCTCCAGACCATGCTGACTGGAATAATTCAAATATTTCATTATTACCTACCTGAAGATATGCTCTACCTGGCTCAACTATGTCCGCTGCCAACTTACTCTTTAAAACTTCATTACTATCTGATGCATCTTGAACCTTTAAACATAACTTAAACTTAGAATTACTCCAAATTTGATCATTAACAACACCTGAAGGCTTTTGAGTAGCTAAAATCAAATGAACGCCTAAACTACGTCCAATTCTAGCTGTACTTACAAGTTCTTGCATAAATTCTGGCTGATCATGTTTAAGTTCTGCAAATTCATCAGCAATCATAATTAGATGAGGTATAGCCTCTTTTACTTTACCTTCCTTGTATAACTTAATGTAATCATCAATATGGTTAACATCAACTTCACCAAACATTCTTTGACGTCTTTTAAGCTCTGATTTTATAGCTATTAACGATCTATTAATTCCACGTCCATCTAAGTTAGTTATTGTACCTACTAAATGTGGAAGGTCTCTAAATAAATTAGCCATACCACCACCCTTGTAATCTATAAGAATGAAATTAATATCATGTGGATGATAATTTACAGCAAGTGAAGCTATTAAACTTTGTAAAATTTCACTCTTACCAGAACCAGTAGTACCTGCAACAAGTCCATGAGGTCCATGAAATTTTTCATGCAAATCAAGACTTATAAGATTTCCTGAAGTATCAACTCCAAGAGGTGCTGCAATATGTTTAAAAACTTGATTTCTATTCCAATTTTTATATATTGGAATTTCTCTAGCTGAATTAACTTTATATAATTCAAAAAAAGTAATACTCTTAGGAAGAGAACTATCTGTATAGCTTTGTTTAACATATATAGGAGCTATTCTTCTTGCAAATTCCTCATAATTATTAAGGTTTGATGCCTTATATGTAAATCTTACAATTTCTTCAGCTTTATTAAAATGAACCATTTCTCCTTCTTCTTTATTATAAAGCTTTATTTTAACACTACAGTTTTTAGGTGTTTTTTCAAAGTGTTCATATAAAAATATCGGAGTATAGCCAATTCCATTTGCACTTTCTAAATAAGTCGATAACTTTTCTTTATCTAAAAGTTCAGGATTAGTTACCAATATAATAAAGTAAGGTTTAACTTTTCTCTCTTTTTCTTTATTATTCCCCTGATTTTCCTTCATAGCTTCAAAATAATTAACTAAGACAGACATAACATTATGAGCTGCTTCTTTACCTTCTCCAAGGAATCTAAACTTTTTATCAGCACTCCAAACATGAGGAAGCCATCTAAGCCATTGCCATTGATCTTTTTCATCATCATCACATATTAAAGCAAGCTTTACATCTTCATAATAATGATAACTGACTATTTGAATTATAATATTTACAACAAATTGATATAAATCAATCTTTTCACCAATTAGAGCAACACCATCTTCCTTAGTTAAATCTAAAGTAATAGGCATGTCCTTAATTTCCTTATACTTATCCTTAAGTTCTCTAGGTAAAAGAATAAGATCATCTTCAGTTTCTCCCCATTGCTCTTTTGGAATTTCCACTTCAAAACTTATTGGAACAACGCCTTTACCTATACAAACAGATAAAAAGTCATCATGAAAAATTTCCTTTTCCCATAATCTATGATTAAAACTTTCAACTACTTCTATAGATTCTTCATTACTTGGATATAATATATGACTTATTCTCTGCTGTTCATTATACAATTCATTTACTTTCGTTTCTTGATCTTGCAAATAAGAAAGATACTTTTCATCTCTTTCCTTAATTTTTTTACTTGTCTTTCTATATTTCATAATATACATAAGTACTGTTGAAAAAATAGTTATACCAATCATACCAATATAATAAATTTTATTACTTCCAGCTCGTACACTTATCATTAATGCCATCATTGCAATAGTTGGAATAAGTGCCGTAAAAGTTTCTGCTGATGGTTTTTTATCTTTCTTTGGTGGAGCTATAATCTCTATCTTATCATCAGGAAGATTATACATATATCTTGGGTTCCTTATAAATTCTGGATATTGAAGTGTTGACTTTGCTATTTCATTAACACTTACATCAAGATTCTTTATAGTAATTGTATTACTATAATTATTCAAAAGAAGCCTATCTCCTTTGAAGAGAAACTTATAACCACAAATTATAATAAAATCATTAATATTAAGTTTTGCTTGTCTATTTATTTTTTTACCATTTATATGTACGCTATATCTTGAATTTGTATCAACAATGGAATATTTTCTTCCATCCTTTTTTATGTAACAGTGATGTTTATCAACTAAAGTATCTTGGATACATATGTTATTATCTTCATCACTTCCAATTGTAATCTGCTCATTATTATCAAAATAAACTATTTTATCATAGTTTTCCTTACCACTTGAGAAATCTAAAAAGAAGTTAATCTTAAATAACTCTATTCTATTAGTTGAAAGTTTTACACTTACTTGATCTCCATGTAAAAGTTTTTTAGAACTTACCTTAATATCATTTATAACAAGATAAACATTTTCACCTTCGCTTATTTCCCAATAACCACAGTTTTTTGTAAGCTTTAGAGAAAAATTTAAATTTACATCAATATTTAATGGAATATCGCTATCAATGTCATTACTAATTATAAGTTCATTATTTTCATAACTATCTATATCCGTTTCCTTATAGAAATCATTATTAAACAATATAAGAACATTTTTTATATCTCTCATCCTTTGATCACATCCTTAAATTAAAATTATTTTACTTCCAAAGGATATATTATAATCACTTAAAATATCATTTCCTTTTAAAAAGCAGGTTGGATTTTCTGTTCTTATATAATAACCACTAAGCTCTATGCCTCTTTCATCAAGTTTAAGAGCTGTACTTAAAGCAGCACATAATTCTTTGACACTAATTTTTAACGGAATTTCTAACTCATATTCTTCATTCAAACCATCAGCAGTAACAATAACTATACCTTTTTCCATATTACACCTCCCTAAACAAAGAATATATTTTGTACTATTTGTTCCATTGCTATATTAAATACATTTTTCTCAATAAGTGAATTAATACCATCAATATTGCAATCTATAGGCGAATAGTATTCAATACTTCCTATAATAGTTTTTCTTTCTTGTTTTAACATATCTGGAATAGCATTTATACTATCTCCACTCTTAACTTTATTAACTAAAAAGAAATATTTATCTAAAGATTCTTGTTGTCTTAAAAAAGAATCCATCTTAACTTTACTTTCAGTATCACCAATTAATATAGAAATTATATTATCACTAATTGAAAGAATTCCTCCATAAAGAGAACAGAACTTACTTGATAAATCAATAATTATATTATCAAACTTATTTAAAGACTTGATTGCTTTTATAAAATACATAATATCTTCTCTTGTTATAGTTTCAAAATCTAAAACACTTTTTACAGGAGCAATATAAGATACTCCATTAGCATCTTTATTTATGTATTTTAAAATTTCACTGCTTAAATGCTCATTTCTATCCTTAGCTAAATATAAAATATCAGACATGCTATTCCTATTACGACAATCAAAAAATACAGAAGTAGATGATATATCTTCAAAATTCAAATAAAGAACTTCATTAGCATTTTCAGCAAGCTTTAAAGCTGTTGCTATACTAACTATTGTTTTTCCACATCCCCCTATAGGAGAATAAACAGATGTAACTTTAGTTATCTTTTTACCTGCTATACCCTCTTCTAAAATATTAGGATTTTCTATTTGAAAATATCTCTTTATTTCATTATAAATTTTAGTAGCTCTCATATATTTAAATATATAGCCATATTCATTAATATTTCTATCTTCTAAATCTTCTCCCATAAGTATTATTGTATTAATGAATTTCTTTTCAATTTCTGTATTAAACATATTTCTATTAATAAGTAAAATGTCTATACCTTGAACAGAACTTAAATACTTTTTAAAATAATCTTCACTACTTATAGCTGTCACTTTAAATTCATTAAAATAATTTATACTTAAATATGTAGACAAAGCTTTTAAGTAATCTTCATCACTATCAACTATTAATAAACTTAATTTTCTCAAAAAACTCACCTATCTTTCAAAGCTTAAACAGACATTGCCAAGCTTAATTTTATCTTTGGATTTCAGCTTAACTTTTTCATTACGTCTTAATTTTCTATTATTAACAAAAGTCCCATTAGTTGATTCCATATCAATTATAAAGAAGTCTGACTTTTGTTTTAAAATTTGTGCATGTTTTTTGCTTATAACTTTATTAGAAATAACAATATCTGAAGTTTTTGACCTTCCTAAAGTCGTAATTTTCATTGATAAATACTCTTCTGAAAATACACCATTATTATTAATTAAAAGCTTTGCATCTAAAGTATTAAAGTCATCTTCATCTATTAAGGTAGTTTCTTCATAATCATCATCATCAAAAAGAGTTGTCTCATCTTCTGAAACTTCTAAAGTAAAACCTTCTTCTACTCTTTCTTTAGCATCATTTTTAACTTCTAAAACGGGCTCTTTTTTATGTTCAATAAAATTAATGTCTTCAACCTTTAAAATATTTATAACTTCATCTAAATTATCCATAGAATAAAGTTTTAGAACTTCATTTCTAAGTTCATTATTTTCAATAGATATAATTATAGAAAATATTAATTTTTTAACATCTTCCTTATCTTGAACATATTGATTGTTATAAGGAACATATATAAAATAACAGTAAGGTATGTTGTTGATTTCCTTTACAAAGACTAAATTAGTTTTTAAATTTACCACTCCAGTATCAAGTATATAGCTTTGCATTAACAAACTGTTATTTATACTTCGTATCAAGCTATAAGCCTTATCCTTACTTAAAGGATTTAGCAAATAATCCTTTAATGTTTTACATCCTTTAATGTTATATATTAAAGATACATCACTATTAAACTGTTCAATTTCAATCTCAATAAAACCAAGTTGTTTATTCTTATTAGCAGTTTCTAAATTTATCATGTTAATATCACTAACATCATCTATTTTATGTTTTATGATATCATTATTTTTTATAAATTCATCCTCCATATACAATTATTACGCCTTTCCCACTTATATTTTATAAAATCCTAAATTGACCTTTTACATTTCCAAGTTTAATTTCATCGCCGTCTTTTAAAATATGCTCAGAATCACTTTTTAATTTAACTCCATTTATATATGTACCATTTTTAGATGTTAAATCTATAATATACATACCATCCTTCTTTTTAACAATCTTTGCATGAACTTTTCCAACCACATTATTTTGAATGCAATAATCTACAGAAGATTTCAAACGTCCTAATACAAATTCATCTTTATCTATTTTTATCTTTTCTTCAGTATCATTTATATTAAAATAAATATAATATTCAACTTCTTTTGTTTTTTCTATCTTTTTATTTCCCTTATGTCTAAACAATGAAGAGAAAAATCCTTCATTTTTCTTAGGTTCTTGTTTTGGACTTTCAACTATTTCAGGTTCAGGTTTTTGCTTAACTTGTATCTTCTTAGTTACATTCTTAGTTTTACTGCTACTTAATGATTTATTAAGTTCATTCAAAGAATAATCCTTACTATTTATAATAGGTAATATTTCATCTATAAAACAATTCATATTGCTCTTGCTATTCATACATTCTATAATTAACTGTTTTATAATTTGCTTAAGTTCCATTTCAGTATTTTGTATCTTATTTTCACAAGGAACATAAATAACACCTACTGTCTTTTTCACCTTATCTATCAAAATATAATTTTCATCTAATAAAATGTTATCTATATTAAGTAGATAACTTGGTAAACTTAGTATTATATTTATTAAATTGTTAAATATAGAAAGCAAATTGCTTCCATCTACATTTACGTCAGATATGTACTCTTTAAGGGAAATATAATTAGTAACATCATATAAAAGTTTTATATCTTCATTTAATTGTCTCTTATCTATGTACATAATTCCATTACCCTGATTATTATTAATCATTTCAATTTGATATTCCATAATCTTAATGTTAGGTTGCATATTTAAAGAAAGATATTTATTAACATCAACATCTATCACATCAATTTTTTCTATAATATCCACTAAATCATCCTTTCTCTTTAGTTTTGTATAATTAAAATTATATTTTATACAAATTAAAGTTTGTACACTAACTTAAATTTTACCATTATGTATATTTTTTTTCAATCATGGAGATGTATATGATTAATAATTGCCAAAAAACTACAAAAAAATATCCCTTAAAGCATTCATGCTTTAAAGGATATTTTTTAATTATTAGTAATAAACAACTACTGCAGTACCAGCATCTATATTTTCATATAAAGTTTGTGCTACCTGTGTTGGACAGTTAACACATCCATGAGAACCTGCATTTAAATATTCATTACCACCAAATACAGTTCTCCACCAAGCATCATGGAAACCAATTCCATTATTAAATGGCATCCAATACTTAACAGGAGTTTGATAGTTTTCACCTTTTAATGTAGAATCTTTTTCTTTATATTTAACCATATAAACACCTGTAGGAGTTGGTGTACCTCCATTTACATTACCAGTAACCACATCACTATCTACTACTAAAGATCCTTTTTTATAGAAATATAAATGTTGTTTTGATAAATTAACTTCAACATAAGTATCTCCAATATCATCTCCAGTATGTGAGTAAGCTTTTTGTGCATAAACTGGTTCCTTAGTTATAGTTTGTCCATCCTTAATATTATTTATAAGTTCTTCACTTTCTTTAGAAATATTTATTCTCCATCCATAATCTCCAGCTGGAACTTGAACCGTATTTCCATAACTTGTTTTAAACTTTCTTTTTATATTAGTTGTATTATATTTATTAGCAAGGCTTAGAACATATTTTTTAACTAATTTTTCATCAAAAACTACATTCAAATCATCATCTAGACTTAACCATTTGCTAATTGTATCCCCAGTTAAAGTTTCTGAATCATTTCCAAAAGTATATGTAATTGAACTTGATGTATATTTAGAAAGTACTTCTTTAGCTTGTTGTAATTCACTATCAGTTGATATGTATTTAGGTTTTTCGTAACAATCTTCATCATTCAAATTAATAGCTTCAACACTATTCAATATAGCTTCATTAACTTTACTTTTTAATGTTTCCATATTGATTTTATTTCCTTGTACTTCTTCTACAACTTTCATTTCTCCATCTTCAAACACAACAGATGCACTCTTTGGTTTTACAATGTCACTACCTACAACTCCTTTTAGATTTTCCAAACAACTATTAAGTTTATTTTCATCATAAGTAATTAAGCCTGTAAGTACTGTTGATTTAGTTCTAAAGACATCAATAATCCATAATAAAGAACTTTGATTATTCTTAAATTCTTCAATTTTGCCTCCAGAACTATAATTTAAACAAATTTCATCAGCGCTTATAGACTCTACAAGATTATTTCTTTCTTGCAATGTTAATGAGTAAGATTTAAATTTTGATTCTAAAGTGCTTTCTACTTCTTCTACAGTTTTTCCTGAAACATTTATTCCATTTATCTTGGAACCTAAGTAAAAATGATTTTTAAAATAAATTGCTGTGCCTACATATATTGCAACAATAGCACAAATAATTATTATGATACTTCTATTAATTATAATTCCTTTATTAGTTATAATACTGCTGCTTTTTTGTTTTTCCATTACTTTTACTCCCTTCTTGTATATTATACTAGAAAATAAAGTAATATTTAAGCTTTTTTATTTATATAAATTTAAAAATTTATTGCACATTTTCCAAACAATTTGTCAATTTAAATCTTATTAATTATAAAATTGCAAACAAAAAATATTTTCAATTGCTTTTTTTATATTTAAAGAAATTTTATACTTTCTTAAAAACAAAAAAGTGACAAGTAAAATTTTACTCATCACCCCTTAAGTTTCAAAAAAGCAAATCATTTATATAGCTCTTTAATAATAACAAATTACTGGTGTACCTGAATCTATATTGTTAAATATTGTCTGAGCTAGACTGTATGGACAATTTACACATCCATGAGATCCACTATAACTATAAATACTTCCTCCAAAACTACTCCTCCATGTTGCATCATGCATTCCTATTCCCCCATTAAAAGGCATCCAATAACTTACTGGAGTAGCATAACCATCACCTCTTAATGTTGCATTAGCTTCCTTATATAATACATAATAAACACCTGATGGAGTACCATTTCCTGCACTAGTGTTTCCACTTACAATTGCTCCATCTGTAATAAGATGTCCATTTTTATAAAACCAAAGATGCTGACCTCCAATGCTAACTTCTACATAAGTATTACCTATTTCATTACCATCATGGCTTACAGCTTTTTGTGAATAAAAAGGTTCTCTCTCTACAGTTTGCCCATTCTTAATAGTATTTATTATACTTTCATTTTCTTGCTCTTTATCAACTTTAAAACCATAGTCTCCACCTTCAACAGTTATTTCAGAACCTGCAGTTGTTCTAAATTTTCTATTTATTCCAACTGTATTAAACTTTGATGAAAGTGTCTTTAAAAATTCTGATACTTTACTAGAATCAAAAACAACTTCCATTTCATTATTTACTGAAAGCCATTTATGAATTGTGTTTCCATCTAAAACTTCTCTATTAGAACCTGCTACATAACTAATTTTTGCATTAACATACTTATCAAGTTCGTCTTTGACATGATTAACCTTTTCATCTCCTACATTATATCTTGGACCAACATAACAATTTTCATCTTCTAAATTTAAAACTTCTCTCATACATTCTATATACTTATTAGCAGAATCTTTTAATAATTTTTCATCTACTTTACATCCCTTAGTTCCTTCAATTACTTTATAACCTTCATCTGAATATTCAAAAGAAGCATTTTTAGGTTCTTCAACGTTCTCTTTCTTAAAACATGACAAATTATTACATACTTTGTCAAATTCATCAGCATTGTAAGTTACCAACTTATCTGCATAGTTGTCTTTATTCGAAAAAATATGAAAGAGCCATGTTAAACCTGGTTGATTATCTTTTATTTTTTGTATTTCTTCTTGACCATTATAACGTAAACTTAAATTTTCAGCTTTAATTTCTTCAGTTTTGTTATTTCTCTCCTCCAATTTTAAATTGTAACCTTGTACTTTTTCTACCATTTCTTTATTAAAATCATCTACAGTTTTACCTGATAAGTTTATATTGTTTATCTTAGTACCTATATAAAAATGATTGCAGAAAAAACAAGCTAAAACCATATATATAGCAAGTATTACTCCTATAATTGCAATGATAACTTTTAATTTAGAACTTAACTTAAACCCCTTTTTACTACTTGTTTTTTCTTCCTCTTTTCTGTACTCCATTTACTAAATCCCCCTTTACCATAATTTTTACAAGGTTAAATATATTTCTAAATATTTATATTTGATGCTGGTTAAAATTATAACTATTTAATAATCAAATAATTATCAACCAACTTTCTTCCATATTATACCATATTTATTTCATATTTTATAGCTTTAAGGAAAATATTTTTAAAAAGAAAGGGCTAGAAGTGAAATCTCTAGTCCATAGCAAGCCACTTACTATGTTAAAAATTTCACTTTTAGCCCATTAACTAAAACAAATTTAAATATAATTATCTTCTTTAAACAACTTATATAAAGTTGGCGTTAAATTATATTCCTTTATTAAATTATTTACTTCTATTAATGATTTTTTCTTTTTCTCATTAGATACTTTACCTTTTGACGCTCTAATTAATATATTTTTAGGAGAATGTTCAAAATCAATAAACTCTAAAAGCTGAGTCTTATATCCAGCACATTCTAAAAGATTAGCTCTTACTGCATCTGTCATAAGAGCTGCTACCCTCTCTTGTATAATTCCATATCTAGTAAGTATAGAATAATCCTCTGTTTTCATTTGAGCATTAAATTCATGCTGACAACAAGGCACTGAAAAAATCATATCAGCATTCCAATTAACAGCATTATATAAAGCATAATCTGTAGCAGTATCACATGCATGAAGTGTAATAACCATATCTACTTTATTATTATATTTATAACCATTTATATCTCCCAATTCGAAGTGCAAGTTTTCATATTTATATTTTTTAGCAATTTCATTGCACTTATTAATAACATCCTTCTTTAAATCTAAACCTATCATATTTACTTTAATCTTTTTAATCTCAACAAAATAATAGTATAAAACAAAGGTTAAATAAGATTTGCCACATCCAAAATCAAGAATTGTAAGATTTTTATAATCCTTCTTCTTAATTTCATCATCAATAATTTCCACGAATCTATTTATCTGCTTATATTTATCATACTTTGAATTAATAACTTTTCCTTCTTTAGTAAATACACCAAGATCTATTAAAGGTTCTATTATCATTCCTTCTTTTAAAATATAATTCTTAACTTTATTATGATTCTTATTTTGAAGTTTTGAATTATCAGAAGACTTTTTGCTTAAATGTATTTTACCCTTTTTAGATATTTTTATATCATATGTAAAGTTTGCTGACCAAGCTGCTATTTGTTTATACTTTCCTTTTGAAAATTCTATCAACTTATCTTTAAGTTCAGATATTTTAATGTTTTCATGAAATACTTGCTTATCCGTAAATTTTTCTATTTGATAATATTCTTTAGAATTCTTTTCCTTCAACATAAAAGTTATTTTATTATATTCTATTGAAACATTAATTTTATTGCTTATAACAACCTTAATAATTTTATCTTCAACTAGTATATTAATGTTCTTTATTAATTCATCCATATTTTCATTCCTTTACTACTTCCTTTTTACATTCTTTAATTATATATACAATAGCCAATTTATTAAAGTATTTTTTAATATATCCTTTGAAATAAAAAAATAGTCTATGTATTCTTCATTTTAGATACTCTAATATTATATAATCTATTGAAGTTTACACAGACTATTTTATTCTCTTCGCTATTTTTAATAATAGCTAAAAATATTATCTTCTTCTTCTATTTCTTCTTTCTGCAAATCTTTTGAAAACTCTTAATCCTTCAATTAATTTATCAATAGCTTCCTCTTCATTATCAAATGTATCAACAACTTCAACTCCACCACGCTCGTCAACATCAATACATTCATAACCATCATTTGTCTTTCTTACAGCTGTCATATTTTCAGTCAAGTTTTCACCTGTAAATGAAAATCTTCTATATTTATTTAATTCTTCTTGTTCTATTAACTTTAAAGCTTCTTGTCTTTGCATCACTTTACTCCTTCAATATCTATTTTATCTTCTTTATTATGCCTAAATCTTCTAAAATATCAACTGGCAATGGAAGTTGATACTGAATTCCTCCACCTTTTGCTCCAAAACCTTTAGCAATTTTTCCTTTATAACAAACTAAATCATCATATGATTTAATTTTTTTGTATTTCATAAAGCTATCTATATCTTTAACTAGCTCTGGATCTTTACAATTCTTTATGTATTTACTTAAATTACTTAAATCATCTGTAAATTGATATTGATGATATTTAGATACATCCTCTACATATGGAAGAGATCTCATATCATAAGGATACACTTTACCATTTTTAACTGGTGATGTAAAAGTTCCATCAGATGGACCAAATCTATCTATAATTTCTCCCTTACGTGGAGAATACAATTCCTTTATAGCATTTCCTGCATCATCTAATACATATCCACTGTTAGGAACTTGTGCCCAATCTATTCCTCCATTTGGATTCAAAACATCAGGGCTCTTTGGAATTTGAATTTCTTCTGGCCATTTACCTGTTCTTGCAAATTCATCAGCATAATTAGTTTTAAAGTAATCATCACAACTTTGAAGATACTTAATAAAATCATCCTTTGTACATGTACTTTCTTTTATTAACTCTTCACTAGTTTTTACAAGTTTTTCAACATCTGTTGCACTTTCTGTTGTTTTAACTCCATCAGCTGCATTATCTGCACCTTTTACACTTTTTAACTTTTCTCCAGCTTTTTTAATTAAAATAACTTGTGCAATTTCACCTATCGCATAACCTGTAACATAGCATATTCCTTTTTCTTCATAAGCATCATTAATGCCTTGAGAAAGTCCCTCTATAACTATAAATGGATCATGAATTATAGCCGATATAACTCTATTATATTCTTTAGCTTTTCCTTGACAATACTTTAAACAGTCTGGAGCATCACCTGAAATTTTTGTACATGCAATTCCAATTCCAGCCCCTGCATATATAACTGCCCCTTTTACTAAATCAAATACTCCTTTTACAAGACCAATAAATGAAGATGCAACTCCTTTAACTAAATCTATTGCCCCTACTCCAATAGTAAAAAGTCCTGTCTTTAAGTTTTCCAAAAAGGAAGTGTACTTACTATATACAGATTTTGCTTTTGTTTTATATGTATCATCCATATTTTCATAAGGAATTACCTTTTTATTATAAATACTATTCATATCATTAAAATCTGATATTAACTTCTTGCCATAATTAATTATATCATTATGCATGCTATCTACTTTTTGTCCATTTCTTCTTTCTGCAGCCTTTTCATCTTCCTCTGCAAAAGGATTTGGATATGTAATATATACTGCTGCATTGCTTCTTGTTGCTTGAATATTAGTGCAAGCACCTCCAATAGTCTGCATGTTCCACCAGATATCATTTCTGCTTACTCTCATCATATTATTTTCGTTCTTAGGCTTTATTATAGCAGTCATATCTGTTATATAATTTTGAAATATTTCATGAAGATCACTTACTTCTTCATGACATGAATCAACTTGTCCCTTAATTTCATTATACTTTGATTTTAATGCATTAACCGCATCCCCAGAATTTTCATTTTCTAACTTAGTGTTTATATTCTTCAATGTGCTTTCCATATTCTCTAATGCTGTCTTATATTGATTAAGATTACTTACTATGGATTTAAGCACACCATAATTAACTTTTATATCTCTTTTCAATTTATGTAACTCTCCTATTCAAAACTATAACTTGAAATTTTGTTTACTAATGCATCACAGTTTCTCTCCATACTTTCAACTATACTTTCAAATTCTTCTCTTACATCAGCATTTTCAAAATCCATATCTTCAAAGTTTTTTCTTATATATGCCTTTTGAGCATTTATATATTTCACATAATTGTTGCGAAGTCTTGTTGCATATGAACCTACTACTCTTCCCATCAACCTTCACCTAGCCTTCCATTTTTTCATTATTAGCAATTGTTGTATCGAGAGTTTCAAAATCCTTTAAAAGCGTATCAAGGCTTGTATAAAAATCCTGCATATTTTTCATAAGCTTAGGAGCTTTTGTATCAGTCATGTTACTTAAAGCTTTTTTTATTTCTGAAATAAAATCTGAATTGAATTCGTCAAGATTATTAGTTGTATTTTTTATAAAATTACTTGAATAAGGTTCAAAATCTACCATTTCTGAAGAAAGTTTTTCTAACTCTCCTTTTAAATTTTCAATATCAACTTTAATCATGTTGTTCTCCTTTTATTAGTTCATTATACTTATTTCTTTCCTCTTCACTTGCAAATCCAAAAGAATGCATCTTCTTGTCAATTATTAATTCATTTTTTAACAAGAATGTATATACATCATCCTTTTCATCTGAATAACCTCTATGTATTACATCATCAATTAACGCTGATGAAAATTGAATAGCATTAGAACTTCCAACAAAGCCAAGTGGGTAAATTACACCTGCATAAGGGAAATAAGCATTAATTTCGTTTTTAAATATAAAACGATTAACTATAACTACCTCTGCTTCTTCAATTTCATTATTGTTTAAAAATTTATGTATATATTCTTTTTTAAGTTTAACTACAGTACCTAAAGGAAGTATATCATCTAAAATATCAATAAGCCCTATAACAATTTCTTTAATCTCTTCAAAAGATAACTCTAAAATGTAATCTTTAATTATTAATTTATATTTATCGTTTTCTTTTTTATAAGAGACTAATCTATCTTTATAATCTTCTGTGCCATTAACTAAACACTCATTAATTTCATATAATTGCTTTAAGTCTCCTCCATACAGATTAACCCCTAGTTTATTAATACTCTTTTTGTCGTCTTCTTCTAGATAATTTAAATTAGATGTAAATCTTTTAAGTAAATCGATGACTAATTGTTTTTTATTAATTCCTTCCATAACTACCTCCTCAACATAATTTTACATTATTTGATATAGTATGTAAACAAACTTTTATATTATAAAATTAAATAAATTCTTACAATGCATAAAATATCGTTTACATTTTTTTAAAACCATTTATTTTATATTTTCCCAGACATAAAAATAAGAGCTTTAAATAAGCTCCTATTTTAATCCTTTATTTTTATTAACTGATATATTAATTATTTCATTCTGAAAAGCCTTTAAAAGAGCCTTTTCCAAAACCTTCTCATGATCAAAATGTTCTACATCTTTACACTCTGCAAAAACTTTATTAGTTTCACCTTGAGCATTTCTATAAGTTAATGTTACATAAGGTTTATCAAACTCTAACTTTACAATCTTTAATCCCCAAGACATTTCAGCATAATCATCTTCTTTTACTTTAAGATAAGTAAGTTCTTTAAGCTTCTCTGCCTCCTTATGTGGATTATTAATAATTATAAGTTCGTCGCCCACTTTGTATTTTGACATATTTGTCACCAGCCTTTTTTAATATACGTTTTAAATACTTATTTATAATGCTACTAATAATAAATATACCCCAATAATAGCTCAAAAATAATACATTTTGTTATTATATTTTACCACATAAAATATATTTTTCCAATATTATTGATTTTAATCCATTATATATCTTTTAACTTCTACAAGATTTTTAAAAAGCTTACTGGCATTTTTCTTAATATTTTCATCTGCCACCTTTAAATCTTCCACATGAAAACCTATCATATTTCCATCATGTGCTGCTTTAATACCTGCTTCTGAATCTTCAATTACTATGCATTTTTTATAATCTGCTCCTACAAGTTTTGCTGCTTTTAAAAATATTTCAGGATCTGGCTTTGAATTAACAACATCATCTCCACAAACGATAGCATCAAAATACTTAACTATTGGACTATTTTTTAACTGAATATCAAGTCTTTCTCTTTTTGCAGATGTTGCTAAAGCTATTTTTATATTGTTATCCTTTAAACATTGCAAAAGTTCTAACGCTCCAGATTTTAAAGGAACTTCTCTATTTTTTAATGCATCAAATAGTAATTTATCTTTTTTAACATACATCTCATCTATAGGAAGATCGTCTCCAAATACACTTTTAAAATATTCTTTAACCTTTTTCCTCCCTCTTCCCATAGCATTTATATATATATCCTTTGTCATTTTGTAACCATATTCATAAAATACTTGAATCCAATGTTTTAAATAAAAGGCTTCAGTATCATAAATAACTCCATCCATATCAAAAATCACTGCTTCTATATCTTTAATCATTTCTTTCTCCTCTTTATTTTTATTCTAAAAGAAAAAAGAGGATTAACCTCTTTTTAACTCTTCATGATTTATTAATCTTTTTATATTGTCCTTATGTCTATATATCATTAATATTGATGCTATAAAACTAGTTATAATTATTGGCATAGGCTTTTTAAATAAAATGCATGTAACTGAAATTGTAACTCCAAGAGCTAAAGATCTAATAGATACAATATCAGTGAATTTCTTCAAGCCAAAATACATCATTACTCCCAAAGCTATAGAAAATGGAGACAATAAAAAGAATGCTCCCATTGTTGTATTAACTCCTTTACCTCCATTAAAACCTAAGAAAGGAGTATAGTCATGTCCTAATACTGTTGCCATTGCTACCATGCATAAATAAGCATCCTTTGAAACTGGCAATTGAACAATATTAGCTATACACATTGCAACTGCAACTGGTAATAATCCTTTAATTACATCACCTGCTTGAGTTGCTACTGCTGTCTTCATACCTGCTATTCTTTTAACATTAGTTGAACCAATATTTCCACTTCCTTTAGTTCTAATATCAATTCCATGGAATTTCTTCATTATTATATATCCTGTAGGAATTGAACCACTAAAAAAAGCAAATAAAATAATTAATATTAACACTATCATTTTTTCACCCTATTTTAATAATATTTCACTTTCAATACATTTCATTATACATAATAATAATAGAAATAACAAATATAATATATTATTCTTTTAAAAAACTTTCAAAACTCAATAAAAAAGTGAATTCTTAAAGTTTAAATATTCCTTTTTCTAATATATTTTCTTATTTTATACTTTCCTTGTGTTTGAAATACTATTTTACAGCTGTTAATGTAAAAGTCTTAGGAATTCCTTTATCAAAAACTTCTGAAGAAAGATTTGGTTCTTCATCAAGTCTTTTAATTACAAAATTAGAAGAAGCACAAGCTGTTACAACTTCACCTAGATTCCACAGACGTAAATATACTTTTTCTTTTTCTGCATCATCTGAATACTTTGAATAAGAAACTTCCTTTTCTTTTAAAGAAGTATCAAAATAATCACCAGTAACTTTATGCTTTCTTATTTTAGCTGTTGTTCCTCTTGAAGTTATAAGTTTTGTTGATACTGGATGAAAATCCCTTACAACAAACATTCCATTAGGTTTAAGTAATCTATATGCAACATCCATAAAAGGTTTTAAATCGGAGAAATAGTGTAAAATCCCCATTTCAGCAAATACAATATCAAACTGTCCGTTTAAAGACTCATCAAGCTTAAGCACATCTGATAAAATATAATGAAGATTAACACCTGCCTCATTAGCTAAATCTTTTGCATATTCTTCATTATCTTTTGAAAAATCAACAACTGTTATATCAGCTCCTAAAAGCCCTAAAGACACTCCTTTAATTCCATTAGAACCCATTAAATTTATTATCTTTTTACCTTTTACATCTCCAAATTTGTCTAATAAGACACTTACTTTCTTAGATGGATTTTCTTTAAGCTTACTTGCAGCTTGTTTAGGTGTTCCAAATCTATTAACCCAAGCATTATACGTATCACTATTCCAAGACTCCTCATTCTTATGAACACACACATTATCTTTAGCTTCTATATTATTCATCAATAATTCCTCCAATAACTTTATCCAAATCACTGTATTTTATTATAATATATTTTCTTTCTAATGTGAAATTAATGCAAATATAGCTAAAGACCATATGCTAATTATTTTTGCAAAGAAAAATACCACTCTAAAAATTAGAGTGGTATTTATATATAATATTCTATTTCCCAACTTCAAATGGCTCTCCTGATGCCTTTGGTGCTCTAGTTTTCTTAGAGAAGAAAATAAGAACAAGTAAAGTTGCTATATAAGGGAATATTTTTAAATATACTGGAGGCACTGATGAAAGTGCTGGCATAATTCCTGAAACATTGGCAACTGTTGAAGCAAATCCAAAGAATAAAGTTGCTCCTAATACTCCAAATGGATTCCAACGTCCAAAGATTAAAGCAGCTAATGCTAAAAATCCAAGGCCATTAACTGAGCCATTAAATTCTCCACCATATGTCACTATAATAACAGCACCTGATAAAGATGCTAAAGCCCCTGAAATCATAACTCCTATATATCTCATTTTATATACATTAATACCTGCTGCATCTGCTGCATGAGGATGTTCTCCACAAGCTTTCAATCTTAAACCAAAAGCTGTTTTATTTAAAACTATTGCACTAACAATTAATATAGCAAGTGCTAACCATGTAGTTGCATAAGTACCTGTAAAAAATAATGGTCCAATTACTGGTATCTTACTAAGAACAGGTACATCAGATGTAACAAAACCTAATTGTATTCTAATATTACCACTTCCAGTAATATTTCTTGCAACGAATACAGTTAATGCTTCAGCAATCATATTTATTGCAGTACCACTAATAACTTGATTTGCATTTAATGTAACACTAGCAAAGGCATGTAAAAGTGAAAATATTATACCTGCAACGAAGGCTGCAAAAAGCCCAATCCAAAGCGCATATTGATTTCCTTGATTTTGAAGTGTCATTATTGTATATGCACCAACAAATGAACCACAAATCATAAGTCCATCAAGCCCAACATTAACAACACCACTTCTTTCACAGAAAACTGCTCCAAGAGCTGTTAATAGTAAAGGTACAGTATATGCTATAGCATAAGGAAAAATTCCTTTAAGTGTATCTAACATGTTGCTTTTTCCTCCTTTGCTCCCATTTTAGTATTCTTCTTCTTTCTCTTGAATTTTGCAAATATCTTATCGAATATCATACTAGTTGCAGCAAAATAAATTATTATCGCCATAATAGTATCCGCAATTTCTGGAGGTATACTTGCCATTGTTGTCATAAATCCTTTTCCAGCATAAAGTAATCCAAAGAATAATGCTGATATTAAGATTCCAAGTGGGTTACTATTTCCTAAAAGTGCAACAGCAATTCCATCAAAACCTTGTGAAGGCATAACCCCTATCTGCATACATGTAGCATTACCAATGTATTGACATACTCCTGCAAGACCTGATAAAGAACCAGCTATCATCATTGTCAAAACAACATTTATATTTACATTTATACCTGCATATTCCGCAGCATCTTTATTAAATCCAACTGCTTTTAACTGATATCCTAAAGTAGTTTTATCTAATATAAACCAAATTACAGTAACAGCTAATACAGCTATTAAAATACCATAATTTAAGAAAGAACCATCTAAAGCTTTAGTAAGCCATTCTGCCTTTAATGATGCAACTGTTGAAATTTGTCTTGATTCAGTTTCAACACTTTCTGCTTTGAAATATTTAGGAATCATATAATATACAATCCAATATGCTGTCCAGTTTAACATAATAGAACCTACAACTTCATGCACATTAAATTTAGCTTTCATAAATCCTACTAATCCACCACTTAAAGCTCCTGCTAATAAACCAGAAACTATAATTAATATAAGTAATAATGGTCTTGGAAGAGATGTACAAGTTAAAGCTATTGCTGTAGCTGTAAAACCTCCAAAAAGCATTTGTCCTGGTGTACCTATATTAAATAAACCTGTTCTAAAAGCAAACCCTACTGATAAACCAGTTAATATAAGTGGTGTTGCTGTACCTACTGTATTGGCAATTCTTTCAGTACTTGAAAGAGCACCTTTAAGTAAAAATCTATATCCTTCTACTGGGTTATGTCCCATTGCTGCCATAAGAAGGACTCCTGCTATTAATCCTAGAATAACTGCAAGAACTGACTTTAATGCATTATTCTTCATGACCTTTTTCCTCCTTCTTAACTCCTGCCATCATTAAACCAATTTCCTTTTCATCAGTTTCTGAAGCTTGTACTATTCCAATAAGTTCTCCATTATTAACTACTGCAATTTTATCTGAAACATTTAAAATTTCATCAAGTTCTAGCGATACAAGAAGAACTGCTTTACCAGCATCTCTTTGTTCTACAAGTCTCTTATGAATATATTCAATTGACCCTACATCAAGCCCTCTAGTTGGCTGAACAGCAATTAAAAGATCTGGACCTAATTCTATTTCTCTACCTATAATAGCCTTTTGCTGATTACCACCTGAAAGATTTCCAGCATGAGAAATTGCTCCTTGTCCACTTCTAACATCAAAATCCTTAATTATTCTTTCAGCTTCTTCTCTAATAACTTTTCTATTTAATATACCAAATTTATTAGAATATGGCTCTTTCATATACTTTTCTAAAATCAAGTTATCTTCAATAGAATATTCAAGTACTAAACCACGTTTCTGTCTATCTTCAGGAATATGTGCAATACCAGCATTAATTCTTTCTCTTATTTTAAAGTTTGTTATGTCTTGACCATTAAAAATAATATTTCCGCTCTCAACTTTTCTAAGACCAGTTATTGCTTCTACAAGTTCAGATTGTCCATTACCTTCAACTCCAGCAATACCTAAAATCTCTCCTCTTCTTATATTGATAGAAAAATTCTTCAATCCCAAAACATTTTTATTATTATTAACATTTAAATTATTAACTTCAACAATAACTTCTCCAGGTTTTGCTTTAGTTTTTTCAACTTTGAAAGAAACTTCTCTACCAACCATCATTTTAGCCATTTCTGCTTCTGATGTTTCTTTTACATCTACAGTTCCAACATAACGTCCTCTTCTAATAACTGTACATCTGTCAGCCGCTGCTTTAATTTCCTTAAGTTTATGAGTTATTATAATTATAGATTTACCTTCTTTTATCAAAGATTTCCATATATCAATTAAC
This sequence comes from Clostridium sp., assembly GCA_015058375.1. Taxonomy (GTDB): domain Bacteria; phylum Bacillota; class Clostridia; order Clostridiales; family Clostridiaceae; genus Clostridium. Next base: position 13,599 of record SVCK01000071.1, on the reverse strand, counting down.
TCTTCGATTTCTTGTGGAGTTAAAACAGCTGTAGGTTCATCAAATATTAGAACTTCAGCATCTCTGTAAAGCATTTTTAATATTTCGACTCTTTGTTGCATACCAACACTAATGTCTTCTATTTTGGCATGAGGATCAACATTTAATCCATACTTTTTAGATAATTCTTCTATCTTTTTAGCTGCGCTTCTTTTTTCTAAAAATAATCCATATTTTTTAGGTTCCATACCCAAAATTATATTTTCAGTTACTGTGAAGTTCTCAACAAGTTTAAAATGTTGATGAACCATTCCTATACCTAAATCATTTGCTACATTAGGATCTGTTATCTTAACTTCTTTTCCTCTAACTTTTATAGTTCCTGCTTCTGGCTGATACATCCCAAATAATACACTCATTAAAGTTGATTTACCTGCTCCATTTTCACCTAACAAAGCATGAATTTCACCTTTACGTAGTTGTAATGTTATATTATCATTTGCAACAATTCCTGGGAATTCTTTACGGATGTTCAACATTTCTACAACATATTCCATTTTAGTCCTCCATATATATAAAGTATTTATCACCAATAATAAAATTTGCCAAAATATTATTTACATCTTTAAACTTAATACTTTAACAAGCGTTAAAAAAAGGCGGTTATCCGCCTTTTTCAAGTTACTAATTACTTAATTAGATTTCCCTTTTCAGCAGATACTACTATTTCACCGCTCTTAACCTTTGCAAAAACTTCATTACAAGTTTTCATTGTTGCTTCTGAAAGATTTGGATTTTTTTCTGGAAGACCAACGCAATCTTTAGATGCATCTAATACTAAGCTTTGTCCACCCGGAAATTCACCTTTTTCTACAAAATCTTTTACTAAGCTGTAAGTAGTTTGATCTATTTTCTTCATAGCTGATGTTAATATAGCTGATTTACCACTTTCATATATACCTTCATCATATTGGTCAGTATCAACACCTATTGCCCAAACTTTTTCTCCCTTAGTTTGTCTAGCTTTTGCTTCAGTTATAACACCTGTACCAGTTCCTCCAGCTGCAGCAAATACTGCCTTAACTCCTCTATCAAACATAGTAGCTGCTATTTGTTGTCCAGCTTCTGCACTATCAAATGATCCTTGATATTGAACATTTTCTTCTTTTAATGTCATCTTAGTTCCTAATTTTTCATTAGCATAAGCTACACCTTGTTGGAATCCCCAGTTAAACTTTTGAACTGCTGGAATTTCCATACCACCTAAGAATCCTAAGTCTCCTTCCTTAAGTTCTAATGAAGCAGCAACTCCTGCCATAAATCCTGCTTGATGTTCTGCATAGCTTATTGCAACAGCGTTATCTGCAACTTTTGTTTCTTTTTCATCACCATCTTTACCATTGTTTGGTGTTCCATCTATAAGTACAAATTTTGCATCTTTATATTTTTCTTGAGCTTCAAAAATAGCAAGTTCAAATTTAAATCCTGGAGCTACTATAAATTTGTATCCTCCATCATATAAATCTTTTATTTTAGTTGAATAATCTGCTAATGTAGTTCCATCTGGTTTAAGGTAATTTGCATCAATTCCCAATTCTTCTTTAGCTTTATTTATACCTTCCCAGCTTCCTTGGTTAAATGATTTGTCATCGATTGTACCAGAGTCTGTCACCATACCTATCTTAGTAGTTTGTGATGAATCAGATGAAGAACTTCCACAACCAACCATTAATCCAGTTGTTAATGTAGCAGCCATAATTAATGCTAATAGTTTCTTTTTCATTACTTTTCCCTCCAAGTAAATAAGTTATATTGCTTTTTTTTATACGCACATATTTATACAAGTTAAGCTAAAATATGTTGCATATTCCATATGTCTATTTTATTTTATCGTCATTTTATTCTTTTTGCAACATTTTTATGAATAATTTGCACATTACCAACAAAATTATTCGTTGATGTTGTTTTCAAAAAAGCAAATAAAGCAATATTTTGTAATTAGCAAAGAATAAAACACTAACAAAGAAAGATAAACACGAATTTTAATTTTTTCCAATAACATTATTTACAATATTTTTCATCAAGATTATTATTTTATTAATTATCGCCGCATAGATTGTGGTTTAAATTCGATTTTTTTAACTATTTCACTCTAAAAATGCCGTTGTAATAAATTTTTTCTCCATTTTCTTTAACATGTTCAACCCAAAAGCTTTTCAATTTTTTAGATTCATCATTAAAATTATCTGATTTAGAATAGCTTTTAACATTTTCTACAATGCCTTTCAAATTACTAACCTGCCAATTAAAATAATCCTTTTTCATTCCATTTAATAAATTATTAGTGTTAGTAAAAATAAAATTTGGCCCTTTTAAATCCCTTTCTAAACGCATAAGTACATTATTATTTTCACCACCATCTAATATGCAAAAATATCCATAATCCATAACACTTCTTATAAGTCGTCCATATACCTGTTTTAGTTTTATACATATTTGAGGATAATTTACATCGTTATAAGTTTTATATTGATATGTTGTAATTGCCTTTAATAAGGGATCTTCCAAATTTTTATTAGGTATCTTATCCAACATTACACACGTTAAAGCATCTCCTGGAACATCTATTCCTTCAAAAAAGCCTTTGCTTCCCAAAATAATTACTTTTCTATCTTTATCATTAAAATATTTTATAGACTTCTTATGGGTATGTACTTCTATAGATGTATTCTGTGTTAATTCTAAAAGGACTTCATAAACTCTTTTCTTTCGCAAATTATTATTAAATAAAACTAAAGTATGCCCTCCTAAACGTCTGCTTACTTCATATATAAATTCTGCACTTTTATAATGAAAATCAGAACTATTATATCTTCCTATATTTTTCATAACAAATATCTTAGTTCTATTTTTCAAATCAAAAGTAGGATTCACTACAAACTCTTTTGCATTTTTCTGTCCTAATAACTTTTTTATTTCATTAAATGAACTATTTATCCTCATAGTTGCTGAAAGAAATGTTGTACTCTTAACATCCTTTAAAATATGTTCATTGAACATTTCATCAATGTTTAATGGTATATTAGTCAATTTAAAATAATTATAATTGTTAGAAATCTCAAGCACTCTTGCCTTACCTTTTAAATTTTCAACTTCTATAAATGTATCCAAAACATTAAAATTATCCTTTAACTTTAAAATATAATTATAAATTGCTAAATATTCACGCTCATCTTTGCCTTCTTCACCATCTAATGTTATATTATTAAAATATCTATTCAAAAGGCTATACAAGCCATATATCCTTTCCTTAACCTTAGATATATAACCTCTTAAAGATTCTATTTCCGCCTTTCTATTTTGAGGTGGAAGATTAAACTCACATCTAAAATTATATTCTCCGCCAGCAAGTTTATATTCAATTGTTTTATTTAATAGTATTGCAATATAAGTTTCTATCTCTTTTACCCAATACTTCATCTTTTCTAATTCAATACTCTCCCTAAATCCATTTGATGAATTTAAATTATTTAATTGTCTATAAATTGTAGGTTCATTTTCATAAAGATTTTTTAAAATTTCGCAAAAATCTTCTGATATAAATTCTTCTGAAAAAAAATCATAGCATTTATCCATTAAATTATGTGCTTCATCAATTATTAAATGTGTAATTTTCTTCTTTTCTCCATATGGCCAACTTGCAAGAAGAGAATGATTTATTACAGTTATATTTTCAAGTGGAAGTTCTTCATATCTCTTTTTTAATAAACATCTTCTATGGCATTTTTCAATGTTACATTCATCATTATCACACACAACTTCACTAATATATTCATCTAAACCAAAGTGTGAATAAGCCTAATAGTTTATTGCTTCAATATCTCCATAAATTCCATCTTTGCATAATCGTTTCAAAAATATTTCAGCTAACGTTCCTGTTAAATCTGTATTAAACTTTGTAAATTTAGCAAGTCTATCTACACATATATAATTGCTCTTACCCTTAATAGCTCCGTAATTAAGCTTATCTTCCAAGCCTAATTTATAAAGAATATTAGGTATATCCCTATTTATAAGCTGACTTTGAAGCTCCTTAGTATCAGTTGAAATAATAAAAGATGCATCCTCAACTTTATGAGTATTTTTATTAATATATGATTTTATAGCTACAATCAATAAGTAAGCAAAAGTTTTTCCACTACCTGTAGGTGCTTCAATAAATATTTTCTCTTCATTTTCAATATTTTCTCTAATTTTTTTTGCAAAATTCAATTGAGATTCTCTATATTCATAACCAAAATCGTTACCATTATTCCATATCTCTTTCCTCTTTAATAAATCTTCATATTCCTTATAAGGTATTTTTATTTTCTCAAAATCAGGTTTTATAATTTTATTATCTATATAGTTTACATATTCAAATCCTTCATAATTAAACATTAATGGTTTTTCTATGTATTTAGTAAAACTCCATTTTGTCTTTAACCCATAATCACCGCACAAAATATTATACATAGCTTTCTTTTTTTTATTTGTAGCCTGTTCATCTCTGTACCATTGCCTGCATAAAAAAGCATTAACTAAAATCATTAACTTTTCAGATTCATTAAAATTAAGACTTTCAATATTAGTAATCTCACTAATCAAAACATCTATTGAATACTCTTTTTTCCATGGCTCCAAAATAGCTGCAAACTCTAAAAAATCCAAAACATCTCCATTATATTCTGGATATAAATTATGAAACATCATTCTTACAAAAGAAGACTTTGAACATATTACATCTAAGTCACCAATAAACTCTTTTAAATTATTTAGAGAGTTTAGTTTAGAACTTGCCTCTTTAATATCACTATTTGTCAATACCTTCTTTACTTCTAAAGATAAATTAAAATCTAAACTATTTATTTCAACAAGTTCATTAAAATTTGATACTTTGTTATCCTCTACTCTAATTGCTTGAATTTCATATATTATTTGAGGCTTATTCTTTATTCTATCAATATTTAAATAAACTATATTATCTAAAATACTTTTTTGATAATTGTTCATATTATTCTCCTACAGCAAATATTATAATTATTTATTATAACATACATTATTTTCTGCAAAAGCAAAAAGGCCATAGAACTAATTTTAAGCACTATAGCCTTTATAGCATATTCTAAATTACTGAATTAATTTTTTCGTATCCCTAGCTATTACTAATTCCTCATTTGTTGGAACTACATATATCTTAACCTTTGAACCATCCTTAGATACTTCCTTAAGTTCACCAAATACATTGTTCTTTTCTTTGTCTAATTCTATTCCTAAAAACTCAAGCCCTTTAACAGCATTTTCTCTAATTTTAACAGCGTTTTCACCAACACCAGCAGTAAATACTAAAACATCTACGCCACCCATTTCAGCAGCTAATGCCCCAATTTCTTTCTTTAATCTATTGAAATATACATCTAAAGCTAATTTAGCCCTTTCATTACCTTCAGCTGATTCTTTTAATAAGTCTCTAAAATCTGAACTAATATCTGATATTCCTAAAACACCTGACTTTTTATTTAAAATATCATTAACTTGGTCTATAGTATAATTTAATTCCTTTATTAAAAATAAAACTATAGCAGGATCTATACTGCCACATCTAGTACCCATTACAATTCCTTCAAGTGGAGTAAATCCCATTGTTGTATCAATTGATTTTCCATCTTTAATAGCACATAATGAAGCTCCATTTCCCAAATGACATGTAATCATCTTCAAATCTTTAATATCTTTATTCATGGCTTTAGCTACTTCATTAGAAACATACATATGAGATGTTCCATGGAAACCATATTTTCTTATTGCATGTTTTTCATATAATTCATATGGTAATGGATATAAATACACTTCTTTATCCATTGTTTGATGAAATGCAGTATCAAATACAGTTACCATTGGTGTATTTGGCATAATCTCTTTACAAGCTTCTATTCCAATCATATTTGCTGGGTTATGAAGAGGAGCTAATTTATAACAATCTTTTATAGACTTTTTGACATCTTCATCTATCAAAACAGATTTAGAATATTTTTCACCACCATGAACTATTCTATGTCCAACTGCTGAAATTTCATTCATTGAAGTTATAACTCCATTATCTTTATCTGTAAGAGCCTTAATAACATTGCTTATTGCTGCAACGTGATTTGTCATATTCTCTTCTATAATATATTTATCTTTTCCATCTACTTTTTGAGTTAGAATAGAGCCTTCTATTCCAATTCTTTCTACCAACCCCTTTGCTAAAGGCTTTTCATTAGTCATATCTATAAGCTGATATTTCAAAGAAGAACTACCACAATTAATTACTAATATTTTCACTTTATTTCCTCCATATCTCATATAAAAGATTTGTTATTTCTACTTTTTTGCAACAAACATTTAAAAAATTTATACAAGCAAAAAAGCAACACTATTTATATTTTTACCCCTTTTACCCAAAAAAAATTCAAAAAAAGAGATATATCAAAAGAGATACTTCATATAAAAAGTATAACTTTGATATATCTAATTCTATTCTGGCAATGCTCTATGACCTATTCCTATTACAATTTCATCTAAATGCAATAATCCAATGCTTAAAAATATACATACTGAAATATGCTCTCCCATTCTTGCAATTCCAATCTTTCCACCAACATTTTGTCCACTTGCTCTATTACATATCTGCATCAATGCATCTCTAGTTGCTCCAATTACAGCTCCTTCATGAAGATGTTCTTCCCTAATAAGACCATTTCTTTTAGATGCAACCAATGCTCTTTCTAATATCTTATGAATTGAATCATTAATATTTCCGCCAACATTAACTGCCGTAACCTTCACATGAGAATCTGCAAATTCTTTTTTTAAATATTCCTCTTCTTCTCTACTACTTATTGCCATTTTTGTTGCAATTCGAGCTACATACGTACTTGTTTCTCTTGTCATAGACTTACCCCTTTTCTTTAAATAAAGTACATCAAACAAATAACATAATCTTGAATAAAATCCAAATACTCATTATTTATTTTACTTTCAATAATCCCTGATTTTACTTCTTCTATATATTTGCAAATAAGTATAATTAACGAAATATATAAATTGTAATCTTTCTTAAATAATTTAAATCTATCTCTTTTGCTATTAATTAAAACATATATATTTTTAAGTTCATCAGCAAATGCTTCTGCATCTTCAATAAGCAAAGAAGCAATTCCTATAAAAATAAGACTTTCATCACTTATTCTATTTATAATTCCTTTAATGTTACATACTAAAGCAAAAGCATTTTCTATTTTATGATTAACATCTATATCACCCATCATTATTGATAATGCTAACAAACTGCTCATATTGTCAGTATACGTATCTACACTTTCAATGCCTCTTTTTGCAAGTTCATATTCATAATGTGTATCCTCTACATTTTTATCATTTAACGCCAATAAAATATCATACTTGCTATCAACAAACCTTATACTCTCTTTCGATAATTTAATTTTATCTATTATCTTATCCAGCTTGTCCCCTTTAAAATTTTTAGCTAGCATAACAGCAAGACAAAGAGTTATTTTATTTTTATTAAATCCTTTTATAGTCAAATTATCATATACATCTTTAGAAATATCTAATAGTTTTTTATAATCACTATTATCATAAACAAGCATTGATAGAATCTTTCTATACTTAAAATTGTATATATCAATTTTATTTTTCAAAAGATATCTTCTTATTTCCTTTACCTTATCTATATCAAAACCACCGTCATTAGTAAAAGATAATAATGCTTTCATTATATTTGATTTTCTACCATCAAATATAAAATTCTTTCTCATATCTGTATAAGTATCATTAAAAACATCTACTTGACTTCTCAGTTCAATATCCATACCATCATCCTTTTATTTTACTTTTAATAATATGATACCATAAAATACAAATTAATAAAGACCGTATTACAAAACAAGGACAGTAAATAGATTGAATTTTTTCCAAGTCTATCTACTGTCCCTTTATTCTTAACGTCTAAAAAGTATAAAATAAAAAAATTAAAAAAGCTTATTATTACAGAGTTTAAATGTATCAAAGATACAAAGACGTTAAAAATATATTAAAAAAAGAAATATCTAGTTTTATAAAATCGTGATAAAGCCACTTTTTTACTAAATCACAAATTTATACTCCATAGGCACCCATGTTCCTAAATTTGTTGTATCTCTTTTCTATTAATGTATTAGAATCTATATTTATTAATGTTTGAATTTCTTCAATTAATGATTTTTTTAATATTTTGCACATTTTTGAAGGTTTACTATGAGCAGCTCCACAAGGTTCTTTAACTATTCTATCTATAACCTTCAAGTCTTTTAAATCTTGAGCTGTTATTTTCATTGCTTCAGCTGCTTCTTTTACTCTACTTACATCTTTCCATAATATAGATGCAAAACCTTCAGGAGATAATATAGAATATATTGAATTTTCAAGCATAAGCACCTTGTCTGCAACAGCTAAAGCTAGAGCTCCACCACTTCCTCCTTCTCCAATAAAAACTGATATTATTGGAGTTTTTAATCTACTCATTTCCAATAAATTAGAGGCTATTGCTTCTCCTATACCTCTTTCCTCAGCAGGCACACCACAGAAAGCTCCTGGAGTATCAACAAAACAGATTACAGGTCTTTTAAATTTTTCAGCTTCTTTCATAAGCCTTAATGCTTTTCTATATCCTTCAGGTTTTGGCATACCAAAGTTTCTTTCTATATTCTCCTTAGTATTTTGACCTTTACATATCGCAATTACAGTAACAGCTTTGTTATCCAAATAAGCTATACCTCCAACTATTGCTTTATCATCACCATAATGTCTATCGCCATGAAGTTCTATAAAGTCATCAAATATATTATCAATATAATATTTTCCATTTGGTCTATCTTTATGTCTAGCAAGACCAACTTTATCCCATGCATTAATTTTTTCTATCTTTTCTCTATTCATACGTTTTTACCTCATGCATAGCTAAAATCTTATATAGCTTTTCTCTTAATTGACGCCTATCTACTATAATATCAACAAAACCTTTTTCAAGCAGAAATTCTGCCCTTTGAAAATTATCAGGAAGTTTCTCTTTAATTGTACTTTCAATTACTCTTCTACCAGCAAAACCTATTAAAGCACCTGGTTCACTAATTATTATATCTCCTTCCATTGCAAAGCTTGCTGTAACTCCGCCTGTAGTCGGATCTGTTAATACAGTTATATAAAGTAATCCTTCCGAATCAAACTTTCCTAAAGCAGCACTTATTTTCGCCATTTGCATTAAAGACAATATGCCTTCCTGCATTCTAGCTCCTCCAGATGTAGTAAAAATAATTAAAGGCAATCTTTTATCAATTGCATATTCAATTAATGAAGTAATTCTTTCTCCAACTACAGATCCCATACTTCCCATCATAAAAAAGCTATCCATAATTGCTGTTGCTATTTTTATACCATTTATTTCTCCAACACCTGTAATTACAGCTTCACTACTACCTGTTTTATTACATAAAGATTTAATTTTGTCTTCATAACTTTCAAAATTCAAAGGATTAACTGTATAAATTTCATTAAATAATTCTTTAAAAGTACCTTTATCAAAAATTATATCTGCTCTTGTTCTTGCTGATATTCTTAAATGATAATTACAACTTGGACATACATAAGCATTTGATACTAAATCTTCATTATAAATTATGCCACCACATCTATCACATTTTACCCACATCCCATCAGGAATATAAGCTTTACTATCATTATGCCCTGTTTCATTTTTAATTTTATGTTTAGTTTTCGTAAATAAATCCTTAAGCATTATTCATCACCAACTTTTGATTTAAAAAAGAAGTATCATAATTACCTTCGATAAATTCTTTTTGTTCTAAAATAGAATATTGAAAATCAATATTTGTTTTTACACCACCTATTCCAAACTCTCCAAGAGCTCTTTTCATTCGCTCAATAGCTTCATTTCTATCTTTTCCATAAGCAATTAGCTTTGCAATCATAGAATCATAATAAGGAGGGATTTTGTAACCACAATAAACAGCTGAATCTACTCTTATTCCAAGACCTCCTGGTACATATAATTCTGAAATAACACCTGGCGATGGCATAAAATTTTCACTTGGATCTTCTGCATTTATTCTACATTCTATAGCATGTCCTTTAATAACTATATCCTCTTGCTTTAAAGAAAGTTTTTCCTTAGACGCTATCTTTAATTGTTCCTTTAAAATATCCACTCCAGTTATTGCTTCTGTTATTGGATGTTCAACTTGAATTCTTGTATTCATTTCACAAAAATAAAAATTGCTGTCTTTATCAACCAAAAATTCAATTGTACCAGCATTTTTATAATTAGCAACTTTAGCTGCTTTCACTGCTACTTTTCCCATCTTTTCTCTAAGAGTCTTAGTTAAAAAAGTTGATGGAGCTTCCTCTAAAACCTTTTGATTTTTACGTTGTATAGAACATTCTCTTTCACCTAAATGTATGCAATTTCCATATTCATCCGCTAAAATTTGAAATTCAATATGTCTTGGATTTTCTATAAACTTTTCAATATATAATCTATCATCTGAAAAACAAGATTTAGCTTCTGCCTTTGCAAGTTCATAAAATTTTTCAAACTCATTTTTATTGTGAGCTATTCTTATACCTTTTCCACCGCCCCCTACTGCTGCTTTTATCATAACAGGATAACCAATTTCATTTGCTATTTCTACGGCTTTATCACTACTTTCAATAATTTCCTCATAACCAGGAACAACAGGAACTCCAGCTCTTTTCATAAGCTTTCTTGCCATAGCTTTATTCCCCATCAATTGAATAGATTCATAATCTGGGCCAATAAATTTTATATTACACTCTTTACACATCTTTGCAAACTTTGCATTTTCAGATAAAAATCCAAACCCAGGGTGTATTGCTTCAGCACCTGTTAATACACAGGCACTTAAAATATTTTTTACATTTAAATAACTATCTTTTGACATAGCTGGTCCTATACATACTGCTTCATCTGCAAGCTGAGTATGTATTGCTTCTTTATCAGCTTCTGAATATACTGCTACAGTTGAAATTCCCATTTCCCTACAAGCTCTTATAATTCTTACAGCTATTTCCCCTCTATTTGCAATAAGTATCTTATTAAACATCTTAACATCACCTACCCTATTGCAAACATTATCTCTGCTTCACAAACTTTTTTTCCTTCAACAGACGCTTCTGCTTTTCCAACACCCATTTTGCCTCTAAGTCTTGTCATTTCAACCTTCAAATCCAATTTGTCTCCAGGTACAACCTGTCTTCTCCATTTTACTTTTTCTGCTCCAACAAATAGAGGAATTTTTCCTTTATATTCATCCATTTTTAACACTACAATAGCTCCTGCTTGAGCTAATGCTTCTAAAACCAACACTCCAGGCATTATAGGTCTTTCTGGAAAATGCCCTTGAAAGAAAGGTTCATTAAAAGAAACATTTTTATATGCTTTAATACTCTTTCCTTCTTCAATTTCAGTTACTCTATCAACTAATAAAAACGGATATCTATGAGGAAGTATCTCCTTAATTTCTTCAATATTCATACGCTTATACCTCCTGAATTTTGAAGATAGGTTGTCCATATTCAACCATTTCTCCATTATTAACAAGAATTTCTTTTATTATTCCATCGCTTTCACTTTCAATCTCATTCATAAGTTTCATAGCTTCAATAATACATAAGACATCACCTTTTTTTACTTTATCGCCACAATTTATAAAATTATCACTTTTCTCAGAAGGTGCACTATAGAAAGTTCCAACCATTGGCGAATATATAATCTTTAAATCATCTGGCTCATTTAAAGATGTTTTTTGCTCTTCTTTAACATCTGTTTCTAAAGTTGTACATGCTAAATTTTCTTCTAAATCCTCAAGACTATCTTGAACATTCACATCTTTAGAATAGTTATTTATAATTTGTCTATTAAGAGATTTGTCCATTTTTATATGAACATCATCTATATTAATTTCAAAAAATGATATATCAGAAGAATTAACTGTTTCTATAAGTTTCATTACTTCTTTAAAATCCATAATTTTTGCCTCCAATTAATTTTAAATAAACTTCTTAAAAATAAGCATTGCATTATGTCCTCCAAAGCCTAATGAATTTGACAGTACATAATTTAACTCTTTATCTCTTCCAACACAAGGAACATAATCTAAATCAAGTTCTTCATCTTTATTCTTATAATTAACAGTTGGTGGTACAAAACTTTCATTAATCGCCTTAACACAAGCAATTGCCTCAATAGCTCCTGCTGCCCCTAAAAGATGACCAGTCATTGATTTTGTAGACGAAACAGGAATTTTATAAGCATATTCACCAAATACTTTCTTAATAGCTTGACTTTCACATAAATCATTAAGCTGAGTTGATGTTCCATGTGCATTAATATAAGAAATTTCTTCAGGTTTAATACCTGCTTCTTTCAATGCAAGTTTTATTGCTTCAGCAGCACCTTCGCCTGATGGATCTGGTGCAGTTATGTGATATGCGTCACAATTACTTGCATATCCAACTATTTCTCCTAAAATATTTGCTCCTCTATTTAAAGCACTTTCTAATGATTCAAGAAGTAAAATTCCACTTCCTTCACCCATTACAAATCCACTTCTATCTTTATCAAAAGGTATTGATGATCTTTTAGGATCATTAGATTTATTTAATGTCTTTAAACTATCAAAACCACCAATTCCTGATTGTGTAATACAAGCTTCAGCTCCTCCTGCTAGCATAATATCAGCAAAGCCATATTTTATAGCTCTATAGGCTTCTCCTATATTATTATTTCCACTTGCACATGCAGTAACCATTGAAATACAAGGACCTTTAGCTCCATACTTGATTGCTATATTTCCTGCTGAAAGATTTATAATAGACATAGGAAGAAAAAAAGGAGATAGTCTCTTTCTATTTTCACCTACAATCTTCGAAACTTCCTTTTCTATAGTAGATAATCCTCCCATTCCAGAACCTACATAAACTCCAAATCTACTTTTATCTATCTTATCTAAATCAATTTTAGATGACTTAATAGCCTCATCAGCTGCTACTAAAGCAAATTGAGTAAATCTATCTAACCTTTTGATTTCTTTCTTTCCAATCACTTCTTCACCATCAAAGTTTTTTACTTCTCCTGCAACTTTAACTTTTAATTCAGAAGTATCTATTTCTTTTATAAAATCTATTCCACACATTCCTTTTTTCATGTTATCCCAAAAAGTTTTAACATCATTTCCAATAGGAGTAACTGCTCCAATACCTGTTATAACGACTCTTCTTTCCATATTAATTATCCTCCTACATTACCATGCCACCATCTACATGAATAACCTGTCCGGTAACATACTTAGCATCATCACTAGCTAAAAAGCTTACTACATTTGCAACATCTTCTGCAGTACCAAATCTTCTTAAAGGAATTCCATCTTTAACTTTATTCTTGAAATCTTCTTTAAGACTTTCAGTCATATCAGTTTCAATAAATCCTGGTGCTACAGCATTTAC
>SVCK01000008.1 GCA_015058375.1 Clostridium sp. | reverse complement strand
TATCATCAATATCTTTTTCAGTTATTGAAGGAAGTTTAATAACTACATTAGGTACATTTACACCTTTATGGTTTTTAATCATACCGCCTACTTTAACTTTACATTTAATTTCCTTATCGATAACTTGTAATACTTCAAATTTTAATAAACCGTCATCTACTAATATACGGCCTCCTGGTTTTACATCCTTATATAACACGTCGTAAGATATTGAACATTTTGTGTTATCTCCTAATATTTCTTCACCACATATAAAAGAAAATTCTTGTCCTGCTACTAGTTGAGCACCACCATTTTCAAAGTTATGTGTTCTTATTTTTGGACCTTTAATATCAAGTATAATGGCAGTAGGTGCATCCATTTGTTCTCTTACCTTTTTTATAAGGTCAATTTTTTCTTTGTGAGTTTCATGAGTCCCATGAGAAAAATTAAGTCTTGCAGCACTCATTCCAATTTCGATAAATTTTCTTATCATGTCTTCGCTATCACTAGCTGGACCGATTGTGAAGATCATTTTAGTTTTCTGCATATAAATATCCTCCTATAAATTTAATAAGCTAGTCATTAGTTTACTTATTATGTAACAAAACCCTTAATATCCATTAAATAATTCAAATTGTTTAATAAAGTTTTTTCTTATGCTATACTAAGACTAATCTTAGTTTTATATTAACATATTATTTAGGAAAGGGAGTATAAAATAGATGAAAAATTTACAAAATTCTAAAGCTTCTATGGTTTTTAAATATTTTGAAGACATATCAAACATTCCAAGAGGTTCAAAAAATGAAAGAAAAATAAGTGACTATTTATACAAGTTTGCTAAAGATTTAGGTCTTGAAGTTATTCAAGATGATGGACTAAATATAATAATTAAAAAGCCAGCTTCAAAAGGATATGAAAATGCACCAACTGTTATTTTACAAGGTCATATGGATATGGTATGTGAAAAGAATAAGGATACAGTACATAATTTTGAAGAGGATCCTATAAAGTTAATTGTTAAAGGTGATAACATATATGCTGATGGAACAACTTTAGGAGCTGATGATGGTATTGCTGTAGCTTATGCAATGGCAATATTGGCTGATGATTCTATTGAACATCCAGCTCTTGAAGTATTGTTGACTACAGATGAAGAAACAGGTATGACAGGAGCAAGAGCTCTTTCTAAAGATTCTGTAAATGGTAAGATAATATTAAATATGGATAGTGAAGAAGAAGGATATCTTCTTGTAAGCTGTGCAGGAGGAGTTAGAGCAGAGTCATCAATTAAATTAGAAAAAGAAGCATTAAATTCAGACACTTTAATTAATATAAGAATAAAAGGATTAAAGGGAGGACATTCAGGATCTGAAATAGATAAGGGAAGAGGAAACTCTAATAAACTTATGGGAAGAGCATTAAAAGAACTTTCAGATAAGGTTAAATTTAATCTTGTTTCAATTGAAGGTGGTTCTAAGGATAATGCAATACCAAGAGAAGCAGATGCAATTATTGCAGTAAGTAATTCTGATAAAGAAAATGTTGTTGAATTTATAAAAGAATTAGATGCTACTTATAAAAAAGAATTATCTGCAACAGATGAAGATGTAACAATAAATGTAGAAGAAGTTAATAGCGATATTAAAGAAAAATTAACTTCTAGTTGTACAGAAAGAATTATTGAACTAATTCACTTATATCCAAACGGTATTAGTACAATGAGTGGAGATATTGATGGCTTAGTAGAAAGTTCATCAAATTTAGGAGTTGTTGTAACTAATGATACTAAGGTAGAATTACATTCAGCTGTAAGAAGTTCTGTAGAAACATTAAAATGGGAAATAATAGATAGAATGAAGTCTTTAACAAGTCTTATTAATGGAGACTTTGAAACAAGTGCTGCATATCCAGGATGGGAATATAGAAAAGAATCTAAAATAAGAGATTTATGTGTTAAGACTTATCAAGACATGTATAAAAAAGATCCAGTAGTATATGCAATTCATGCAGGAGTAGAATGTGGTTTATTTGAAGAAAAATTAGGTGAACTTGATATGATAAGTTTTGGACCTGATATTAAGGATGCACATACTCCAGATGAGCATTTATCAATAAGTTCAACAGAAAGAGTATGGCAATATCTTCTTGAACTTCTTAAGAGAATAGATAATAATTATTAGAATACTAAAATGATTTAATTAAGTACTGTAATTAGTTTTAATACTGATACAGTACTTATTTTTATTGAATAAACTATATAACTTATAGATACGTTATTATTTAAAAGTATAAATTTACAATTATTATACAATAAAACCTTATATATAAAGATTTTTTATGTCGACAAAGGGAAAATATGTATTGATGTAGAAATTACTATTATAAGGAGGGAGTACTTTGTTAGATGTAGCATTTGATTATAATGGATATAAATTTAGAAGTGTAAAAGAATGTGACATAAGTATACTATGCAAATGGATAAAACAGAATAATAATGAAGATCACGTAAGTATTGTTGATGAACAAATATTATATAGGCGTTTTTTAGAGTGTTCTATAACTGAAGATGAGTTTTTTATAAAGGTAGTTAAAGATAATAAAATTAATAGTATTATAAAAGGAAGTATTAGCGAAGACGATAAAATGGAGTTGTTTTTATGGATGTTTATTATAGATAAAGCAAATAGAAATAAAGGGGAAGGTAAAAAAATAATAGAAATATTTTTGAAATATATCTGTAAAGAGTATTCATTGATGCGAGTAAAGGTTGGAGTATCGTCTGGTAATAAAAAGGCATTGAATTTTTGGAAATGTCTTGGTTTTGAAGTTTATAGAACTTCGAAAAATTTTTTTTTAACATCTGATGAAGTGTTTGAAAATTTAATTTTAATGAATAAGGAAAATGTAATTTAATAAAGTGTTAAGAGTAATATCAGTTTTATAAAAAATAGATTGTGTATTTGAAATAGAATTATGAATAAAAAATTATTATATCTAATATATATTATGTAGAGTAATAATTTTAGGGGGGATAATATGAGATACACAAGATATGATTATAAAAAAAATAAAGGTGATAATTTTCTGATATGGTTAATTGGAATAGTGGTATTTTCTATTTGTATAGGCATGTTACTATATAATGTGTTTTTAAAGGAAAAGAATATTGTAGATGTAAGTAATAATCAGAAAGTTGAGAGAGTATTAGAAAAAGAAGAACATGTAAATATGGAATTTGGTCTTATTCAATGTGGAGTGTTTAAAGATAGAGCTAATGCAGAATTAACTCTAACTAAATTAAATGCAGAATCAACAGCATTTATAGTAGAGGAAGATGGAAGTTTTAAATTGATATATGGTATATATAAGTTTGATGATGCTAACAGTAAGAGTGAAAATTTAACAGCTTCATCTATTAGTAATTTTAGAATTAAATGTGTGTTAGATGAAGATAGTGAAGATAAGAAGGCTGAAAGTGAAATAATAGATGCATATATCAAAGTGATTAACAAATTAACAGAAAAAGATGTGAAGAGTGTTGATGTTAGAGAATTTAAAGCATGGACTAATAGTATTTCAGATGAAGTGAAAAGCTCATCTGAAGAATTAGTTGATTTAGTGAAGAGCATTAATGAATTGCCAGATGAGTATAAAAAAGAAAATCAGAAAGACTCATTAATAAAATTATATAGTATATTAAAAAAATATAAACAGAAATGAATTATTAAAAAAAAATTAAAAAATGGCTAATTTGGTAAACATACTTGTTTCATATTATATTAAATGATAAACTATATTAGGTATATTAAGAGTGTTAAATGATTAAAAATATACATTGAATTTAGATATATGTGTTTAAAATAAAGAAAAGTAGGAATAATATAAAGAGGTATACTTTTAAGGTGTGATATTATGAATTATATTTTAGCTTCTGCATCTGCAAGAAGAAAGGAATTACTAAAAAGGATAGTAAATGATTTTTCTGTAATGGTAAGTGATTTTGATGAAGATCTAGTCAAAAATACAGGAGATATCTCAGAATATGTTCAAGACATTGCATTAGGAAAAGCAAAAGATATTATGAATAAAGTTAATAAAGATTCAATAATTATTGCTGCAGACACTGTAGTTTCTTTAAACGAAAAAGTGTTGGGAAAACCTAAGAGTAAGGAAGAAGCATATAATATGTTAAATGCCTTAAGTAATAATGTTCACAAAGTTTATACAGGTGTAGTTGTTATTAATACAAAAACGAAAGTTATATTAAAAGATAGTGTTGAGACAAAAGTATTTTTTTCTAAACTAGAAAGTGATGAAATAAATTCATATATCGAAACAGGAGATCCTTTTGATAAAGCTGGAGCGTATGGAATACAAGGTATAGCAGGTGCTTTTGTTGAAAAAATAGAAGGATGCTACTATAATGTTGTAGGATTACCATTAAACAAGTTAAAAAAGATGATAAAAGAAGTATATTAATTAGGGGTTGAGGCAAATATTATCTAGGAGTAAATAATATGGACAACAATCTTAGAATTTTAGATATTCCGAAAAAAGAGAGGCCAACAGAAAAATTGATTAAGTTTGGGCCAGAAACCTTAGCAGACCAAGAATTAATAGCTGTTTTATTAAGATGTGGTACTAAGGGAGAAAATGTATTGAAATTAAGTAGAAGAATTTTAAATGAGGTTAATGGCCTTAACGGTATATTAAATATATCTTATTCGGATGTAATAGATATTAAGGGTGTAAAAAAAGTAAAGGCTGCACAGCTACTTGCTTTATCGGAGTTATTTAAAAGATTTAATAATCTAAAAAGTAACATAGATACTGTTAATATTTCATGTCCAAAAGATATTGCAAACATGCTTATGATAGAAATGAGTAGTTTGAACCAAGAAATTTTAAAATTAATTGTTTTAAATACAAAAAATAAAATAATTAAAATCAAGGACATATTTAAAGGAACTTTAGATTCTTCAATAGTGCATCCTAGAGAGATTTACTCAGAAGCAGTTAAATCAGGAGGAGCATCTATAATAATATGTCATAATCATCCTTCAGGAGATCCATCTCCAAGTAGAGAGGATATAAATATTACATTAAGAATTAAAGAATGTGGTAAAATTTTAGGAATAAGTTTATTAGATCATATCATTATTGGTAATGAAAAATATATTAGTTTAAAAGAAAAAGGAATTATGTAAGCTGAAAGGGGAAAGAACAATGGGCTTTTTTGGAAGTAGCAAAGACATGGGAATAGATTTAGGAACTGCAAATACACTTGTTTTCGTAAAAGGAAAAGGAGTTGTATTAAGAGAACCTTCAGTTGTAGCAATTAATAATGTTACAAAAAAATCATTAGCTGTAGGATCAGAAGCTAAACAAATGATAGGAAGAACACCAGGAAATATAGTGGCAATAAGACCGTTAAAAGATGGTGTTATAGCAGATTTTGATGTTGCACATACAATGATTAAATCATTAATTGAGAAGGCTGTTAGTAAAAGTTCTTTTAAGAGTCCTAGAATAATAGTATGTTATCCATCAGGAGTAACAGAAGTAGAAAAAAGAGCAATAGAAGAAGCAACTAAACTTGCAGGAGCAAGAGATGTTGTATTAATGGAAGAACCAATGGCAGCTGCAATTGGTGCTGGACTTCCAGTAAGTGAACCAACAGGAAGTATGATAGTAGATATCGGTGGAGGTACTACTGAAGTTGCTATTATTTCGCTTGGAGGTATAGTAACAAGTAAATCATTAAGAGTTGCTGGAGATGAATTAGATCAATCAATTATAGCTTATATTAAGAAAGAATATAATTTGATGATAGGTGAGAGAACAGCAGAACAAATAAAGATGGAAATAGGTTCAGCTTATAAGGTGAATGATGAAGAAGTAAGCATGGAAATCAAAGGAAGAGATTTAATTACAGGTCTTCCAAAGGTTGTAGAAGTATCAGAAGTTCAAATAAGAGAAGCAATCAAAGAACCTGTGTATGCAATAATAGAATCAATTAAGACAACATTAGAAAAAACACCACCAGAATTGTCAGCAGATATCATGGAAAAAGGTATAATGCTTGCAGGAGGAGGAGCTCTTTTAAAAGGATTAGACACTTTGATAAATAGAGAAACAAATATGCCTGTACATATTGCAGAATCACCACTTGATTGCGTAGTTCTTGGAGCTGGTAAGGCTTTAGAGGACTTCGACAAAATAAGTAGAGAAGAAAGAGCTTAAAAATTTATGAGGCTTTTAAAGAATAAACTGACAGTTACTGTAATAGTGCTGTCAGTTGCCTTTTTAGGACTAATTGTAGCAACTGCAACTAGGAATACCAAGGGGATAGAGAGTATGGCAGGCGATACTCTTAATCCAATACAAAGGGTTGCATACAATATGAATAGAGGATTAAAGGATTTTGTTGATATAATATTAAATTTTTCTTCTGTTAGAGCTGAAAACAAAGAATTGGTAAAAGAAAATGAGGAATTAAAAAATAAACTTACTGAGGATTCTGATTTAAAAGAAGAAAATGAGAGACTAAAAAGTTTACTTGAGTTAAAGAATCAAAATGAGAACTATAATTATGTAGCAACTAATATTATAGCTTATGCTGGTAGTGGAGTTGTTGATGGGTATGTTATTGATAAGGGTAGTAATGACGGAATAAAGAAGAATATGGTTGTTGTTGCTGGTTCAGGATTAGTAGGTCAGGTTTCAACAGTAGGCAAAAATTGGTCTGTAGTTCAGACTATAATAAATGAAAATATTAATGTAAGTGTAATGATCGAAAGTACAAGAGAGAATACTGGTATTTTGCAAGGATATGCCAATAATTCAAATGAATACTTATTAAAAGTTTCAAATTTACCAATTGATTCGCAGGTAGAAGAAGGCGATCAGATTATTACTTCTGGTCTTGGAATGCTTTATCCTAAAGAAATAAGAGTTGGTGAAGTGATTTCGGTTGAAGAAGACAAAGTTAAGGTAATGAAGACAGCAATAGTTAGACCATCAGTTGATTTTAATAAACTTGAAGAGTTATGTGTAATAGTACCAAAAGATACAACAGAGATCAAGTATAATTAAGAGGTGCAATATGAAGAATAGAATAATATTAATTTTAATTTCAATTATATTATTAGTATTAGATAATACATTTTCACCTTTTATAGCAATAGGAGGTGCTTGGCCTAATTTTCTTTTTGTATTTTCTATAGCTTATTCTATCATAAATGGCAAAAAAGAAGGAATAATAATAGGTGTAGTTGCTGGATTATTGCAAGATATATTTTTTTGTCAATGTTTTGGGGTAAATGCACTAGTGAATATGATAAGTTGTTTTGTAGCTGGAAAAATTGGAGATGGAATTTGGAGAGAAAAAAAATTAATTCCAATTATAACTATGTTTGTAGCTACAATTTCAAAGGTATTGATTATTTGTATTATTTTGCACTTTATGAATCAGAATGTTGATTTATTAAGAGGAATCAAGACAGCAATTTACAATTCTGTAGTAATGCTTTTTTCATATAGTATTATTTTGAAATTTTTTGAAAGAGAGGATATGAGAAAAGCCTGGAGGTTCTAAATGATAGTCAATAAACAAAAGAAGAAAAAAGAGTTATCAAGATTTGTAATATTAATTATGATAATGTCAGTGATTTTTACTGTAATATTAGGAAAGCTTGTATATATTCAAGTTGTTAAGTACGACGATTATAAAGAGAGAGCAAATACAACTTCAATGAAATTTGTTTCGGATAAAGCTCCTAGAGGTATGATATATGATTCTCTTGGAAATATATTAGCTACGAATATACAAACTTATACAATGACTTATACTAGTACAGCAGAAACAGATGAATCATTTTTTGAAACTATAAAAAAGGTTGATAAGATTTTAAATGATAATGGTAAGGCAATATCAGATAGTTTTTTACTAAAGATAGATAAAAATAATGATTTTTATTTAGATTATGATAGTTCTGATGAGTATGCTCAAAGAATTAAGAAAATAAGATTTTTAAAGGATAGAGGATTTGATGAAAAAATAAAATCTGAATTGTTTGGAGAAGATGTTAAGGATTTAAGTGATGAGCAAGTTGAAGAATTAAATGAAAAGCTTTTAGAAATATCAGAGAAAGATGTTTTTTATAAACTAGTTAAAGATTATGATTTAATAAATATCGAGGCTAGAGATTTAAGCAAAAGTGAAAAAGAGGATTTTCAAAAAAAATATAGTGGTATAAGTGGTGAAGAAATTACAGAGATTTTGCTTAAAAATCATACATACAATGAAATGAGATTATACATGTTGGTAAAAGATGAGTTAAAGATGCAAGGATTTAAGGGATATAAATCAATTACATTAGCTAGTAATGTAGATAAAGATGTATCTTTAATAATACTTCAAATGTTAAATGATTTGCCAGGAGTTGAAATAACTTTAGAACCTACTAGATATTATCCATATAATACGTTAGCGTCGTCAGTTTTAGGTTATATATCCTCAATAGATAGTTCTAATCAAGAAAAATATGAATTAAGAGGATATGATGTATCAACTGATTTAATAGGAATTTCAGGAATAGAGTCAGCATTTGAAGAACAGCTTAAAGGTATTAAAGGTGGTACTACTGTAAAAATAAATTCTAAAGGAAAAGTGATAGAAGAATTATTTAAACTAGAATCGTATCCTGGGAATAGTTTATATCTTACAATAAATAAGAATATTCAATATGCAGCAGAAAAATCTTTGATTGATACAATGGAGAGTATAAGAACATCATCAAGTCCGTATCCAGGAGCTAATAGAGGAGCAGCGATTGCTGTTGAAGTTAAAACTGGAAGAATTCTAGCGTGTGTATCTTATCCTAATTATGATTCTAATATTTTTACTGTTGATAAAGAGAAAAGTGCTTCCATAATATCAGAATATTTTAATCCTGATTTAGAGAAGTTTGGGAAAAATTTAATTTCGTCTAGAGGTTTAAATAAGACTATAGATGAATTATTTCCTATTGAAAATGGAGTAAGGAAAGATTTATATGATTTGTATCCTAGAGCTTTTTATAATTATGCAACTCAGGGACTTATTCCTCCAGGCTCTACTTTCAAGCCATTAACTGGTGTGGCTGGTTTGGAATCAGGGGTGGTTTCAGCAGGAGAAACTATATATGATAATGGAGTTTTTAATATACATCCAGACACTTATGGAAAATCTTTTGGACCTGAATGTTTAATTTATACTAATTATCATAGTAGTCATGGACCTATAGATATAACTCGTGCATTAGAGGTTTCTTGTAATTATTATTTTTATGAAATAGCATATAGGTTATATAAACAGGCAGGCAGTAATATAGAAGCCTTAGATTCATTAGCTAAATATGCTTGGAAATTCGGGCTTGGAATTGATCCTAATAGCAAAGAAAAAGTAAGCACAGGAATTGAAATAGAAGAAAATTTTGGGCAAGTGTATAATTTTCAATCTTTTAAGAATCAGTCAATTATTTATGCAAAGTTTGAATTAAGAGATTATTTGGAATCGGGAAATTATAGAGGAATACAAACCTTTATACCATTTGATTATTCAACAAGTGAATATGATAATGAAAAAGTTAAAAAGGCAAAAGTGAATCTAAAAGAAAAGATAAATAATAGGTTTTTACAAATAGGAACTAATGAAGAGTTTTTTGGAACTGATGAATTTGCAAAAACGCTTTTAGATGATATACAAATTATAATGAATAACTCCGAAAAGTATAAAGAAAATATTGAGTTGAGTGGTAAAGATTTTGATCTTGAGTCGCAGGCTAAAATTATTGCAGATGTAATTGCTAGATTTGTAATAAATGATAAAGGTTCAGAAATAATATCGCCAGCTCAAGAAGTTTATGCATCTATAGGTCAAGGAATTAATAATTTTACACCTATGCAGTTAGCAGGGTATATATCAACGCTTGCAAATGGAGGAACAAGATATAAACTTCATTTTGTAGATAAAATTACTACACCTGATGGAGAAGTGATTGAGGAATATAGTCCTCAAATTTTAGATAAGATTAATTTATCAAAATCTACTATGGCAGCAATAAGAGAGGGAATGTATAAAGCAAATAATGACGAAGGTGGAACTGCTGCTTCTGTATTTGCAGGCTTCCCAATAAGAACTGGAGGAAAAACAGGTACTGCTGATTTTGGAGAAAATCAGACTGAAGTTGGAAGAGCACCATATGCAACGTATGTTAGTTTTGCACCTTTAGATGATCCAGAGATAGCATTTATCGGTGTGATTTATGATGGTGGGCATGGTTCTTCTACAGCTCCAGTTGCTAAAGCTATTTATGAAGCATATTTTAAACAAGTTTTAGAAAGTAAATATCCTAACTATACTAGTGCATCGAATTCTTATCAGAAATATGTTGCACAGGCACCGGTTGATAATAATATAAATGAATAAAATTGTAATTAGGCCCAACGGTAATGTTTTATTGCTGTTGGGCTTCATTTTTAGTGATTTACATTGATTAATAATTATGCTAATATTACATTGTTAAATAAATAACTAATGCTTGGACTAAAAAACGTTTTAATATCGTTTTTTTTAATTAAATATAAAATGTATAGTAATTAAATTAATAAATCAATGAAAAAAACAATTGGTTAAGTGTTATAAAATTAACAAAAATGTAATTGTATTGTTTGAGATGATTATTTTGTATTAATAAAAAATAGGCTTGACAATAAATAAAAAATAGGATACATTTCAATTGAGAGGAGGTTTCAAATGAAATCCTTTATGAATAAGAAGAGTATATATTATTTTTACTTAAAGGATTGTAATTATTTAAGAGATATCAAGCATTATACTTTATAAAGCATTCAACATAAATTTAATAATTTATGCCTAATATATTTTAAACTTTTAATTTAATTGTGCAAAATATGAACATACGAAATGTATAAGGAGGAATTTAAATGTTAGAAAAAGAACAATGGTTTGGCTTTGAAGGAAGGCTGTGGAAAGAAGAGATAAATGTTAGAGACTTTATCCAAAAAAACTATAAACCATATGATGGTGATGAAAGTTTCCTTGCTGGCCCAACAGATGCTACAAACAAACTTTGGGGTAGATTGCAAGAATTACAAAAGGAAGAAAGGGCTAAAGGTGGAGTACTTGATATGGAAACAGAAATTGTTTCTAGTCTTACAGCTTATGGTCCAGGATACATTGATGAATCTTTAAAAGATTTAGAAAAAATTGTTGGTCTTCAAACTGACAAGCCACTTAAAAGAGCATTTATGCCATATGGTGGTATTAGAATGGCAGAACAATCTTGCGAAAACTATGGATATACACCAAATCCACAACTTCACAAAATATTTACTGAATATCATAAAACACATAATCAAGCAGTATTTGATGCTTATACACCTGAAATGAGAGCAGCTCGTAGTAGTCATATTATCACAGGTCTTCCAGATACTTATGGACGTGGACGTATAGTAGGGGATTATAGAAGAATAGCTCTTTATGGTATAGATTATCTTATAGAAGCAAAAGAAAGAGATAAAGCTAACTGTGGTGACGGAACTATGACAGATGATGTTATCCGTTTAAGAGAAGAAATAGCAGAACAAATAAAAGCTCTTAAAGATATGAAAAAAATGGCTGAAAGTTATGGATATGATATATCACAACCAGCTAAGAATGCTAAGGAAGCTGTTCAATGGTTATACTTTGGATATCTTGCTGCAATTAAAACTCAAAATGGTGCAGCTATGTCAATAGGACGTGTTTCTACATTCCTTGATATCTATATGCAAAGAGATCTTGAAAATGGAGTAATTACTGAAGAAGAAGCTCAAGAATTAATCGACCACTTAACAATTAAATGTAGAATGGTTAAATTTGCGAGAATAACTTCTTATAATGAATTATTCTCAGGAGATCCTTCATGGGTTACTATTGGATTAGGGGGAATTGGTGTAGATGGACGTCATATGGTAACTAAAAATGATTACCGTTTCTTACACACATTAGAAAATATGGGACCTTCACCAGAACCAAATTTAACTGTATTCTATTCATCAGCGCTTCCAGAAAACTTTAAGAAATATGCTGCTAAGATCTCAGTTAATACAAGTTCAATCCAATATGAAAATGATGATGTTATGAAACCAGTATGGGGAGATGACTACTCAATTTGTTGTTGTGTATCTGCAACTCAAACAGGAAAGGAAATGCAATTCTTTGGAGCAAGAGCTAACCTTGCTAAATGTTTACTTTACGCTATCAATGGTGGTGTGGATGAAAAATCAGGAAAACAAGTAGGGCCTGAATACAAAGGTATTACTTCAGAATATTTAGATTATGATGAAGTAATTGCTAAATATGAACAAATGAGTGATTGGCTAGCTGGCCTTTATGTAAATGTATTGAACCTAATCCAATTCATGCATGATAAGTACTATTATGAAGCTGCAGAAATGGCTCTTATTGATACAGATGTAAGAAGAACATTTGCAACTGGTATAGCTGGTTTCTCTCATGTAATAGATTCACTTTCAGCAATTAAATATGCTAAAGTTAAGACTATTAGAGATGAAAATGGTTTGGTAGTAGACTATGAGATTGAAGGAGATTTCCCTAAATACGGAAACGATGATGATAGAGCAGATGAAATTGGTGTATATGTTCTTAATTCATTCCTTGAAAAAATTAAGAAGAGACATACATATAGAAATTCTGAACCAACAACATCAATTCTTACTATAACTTCAAATGTAGTATATGGTAAGTACACTGGTAATATGCCAGATGGAAGAAGAGCTTGGACTCCACTTTCACCAGGAGCAAGTCCATCTTATGGAGCAGAGCAAAATGGTTTACTTGCTTCATTAAACTCTGTAGCTAAGTTGCCATATGAATGGGCATTAGATGGTATTTCTAATACTCAAACTATAAATCCAACTGCTTTAGGAAATAATGAAACAGAACAAGTTGACAAGTTAGTACAAGTGTTAGATGGTTATTTTGATCAAGGACCACATCACTTAAATGTAAATGTATTTGGAATAGAAAAACTAAAAGATGCTATGGAACATCCAGAAAAAGAAGAATATGCTAACTTTACTATCCGTGTGTCTGGATATGCAGTTAAATTTATCGATTTAACTAGAGAACAACAACTTGATGTTATCTCAAGAACTTGTCATGAAAGAATTTAGTTTGGATAGTAATTTGGGAAGAATTCATTCAATAGAAAGTTTTGGATCAGTTGATGGCCCTGGAATACGTTTTATCGTATTCCTAAAGGGTTGTCATATGAGATGTCAATTTTGTCATAACCCAGATACTTGGGAAATGAAAGATGGAGAGTTAAGAACAGCTGATGAGCTTTTAGCTCAAGCATTAAGATACAAAACTTACTGGAAAAAAGGAGGAGGAATAACCGTAAGTGGTGGGGAGCCTCTTCTTCAGATTGATTTCTTAATAGAGTTTTTTACAAAAGCTAAAGCAAAAGGAGTTCATACTACACTTGATACTTCGGGAAATCCATTTACAAGAGAAGAACCTTTCTTTAGTAAGTTCAATAAACTTATGAAAGTTACAGATCTTGTAATGCTTGATATTAAAAATATAATTGATGATAAGCATAAAGAACTTACTGGATGGAGTAATGAGAATATTCTTGATATGGCACGATATTTATCTGAAATTAATAAGCCAATGTGGATTCGTCATGTACTTGTTCCAGGAGGCAGTGATAATGATGAACAATTGATGGAACTTGATAAGTTTATTAAAACTTTAAGTAATGTTGAACGTGTTGAAGTTTTACCTTATCATACTCTTGGAACTTTTAAATGGCAAGAACTAGGAAAAGAGTATCCGTTAAAAGATGTACAGCCTCCAACTAAGGAAAGGGTAGAGAATGCAAATAAGCTTCTTCATACAAGTGAATATACAGGGTATTTAAGGTGATGTATATAAGGGTGTTTGTTAGTAGTAAAAATACTAATGAACATCCTTTTTTTAAATGTCTAGGAAATATATTGAGATATTTTAAAATGAAGTAAAGAAAGAACAATAAATATTGTAAGTGAGTTGATAAATATATCGTTTTATTGTACATATTGTTTTTGCGATGTAGGGAAAATTGAATGGAAAATAGGTAAATACAATTAAATATAAAAAAATATAAAAAAAATATAAAAATAATGTTGACACATGTTTGAATAGATGATATTATAAATGAGTCGCAAGGAGCGACACACAAATTGGTCTTTGAAAATTGAACAGATATAGATAAGTTAAAAACCAGCAATTCTTTTATGAGTAAGTTTTTAGAGCATTAGATTAAACTTTTTATTGAGAGTTTGATCCTGGCTCAGGACGAACGC
>SVCK01000070.1 GCA_015058375.1 Clostridium sp. | reverse complement strand
GATGCTTATTGTGGAATGCTTAATGCAAGTTATAATTTGGCACTTAGAAATATAAAAGCATATATTCCAGAGTATCCTGTAGGAACAGCAGAAGAAGTCGCAGAAATGATAAAAGAGTTTAAGCCAGTAGCTACTGCATTGGTTGGACTTAAAAACTTAAAGATAATAAGTTTTGGACCAAGACCACAAGATTTCTTGGCTTGTAATGCACCTATAAAACAACTTTACAATTTAGGAGTTGAAATAGAAGAAAATTCAGAATTGGATTTATATGCTGCATTTAATGAGCATGAAGGTGATTCTAGAATTCCAGAAGTGGTTTTAGATATGGAAAAAGAGCTTGGTGAAGGAAATAAAATGCCAGGAATACTACCTAAATTAGCTCAATATGAAGTTACATTATTAGACTGGATGGAAGAGCATAAAGGTTCAAGAGAATATGTTGTATTTGCAAATAAATGTTGGCCATCATTTCAAACACAATTTGGATTTGTTCCTTGTTATGTAAATAGCAGATTGACAGCAAGAGGAATACCAGTATCATGTGAAGTTGATATTTATGGAGCGTTAAGTGAATATATTGGAACTTGTATTAGTGAAGATATTGTAACATTATTAGATATTAATAATACTGTACCAAAAGATATGTATGAATCAGATATAAAAGATAAGTTTAATTACAAATTAACAGATACATTTATGGGATTTCACTGCGGTAATACAGCAGCAAGCAAATTAAGAAAGTGTACAATGAAGAATCAAATGATTATGGCAAGAAACTTAGAACCTAATCAAGAACCTAACATTACAAGAGGAACACTAGAAGGAGATATAGTACCTGGAGATATTACATTCTTTAGATTACAAAGTAATGCAGATGCAGAACTTACAGCTTATGTTGCAGAAGGTGAGGTATCACCTGTTGCTACAAAATCATTTGGAGCCATTGGTATATTTGCTATTAGTGAAATGGGAAGATTTTATAGACATGTATTAGTAGAAGGTAGATTTCCTCATCATGGAGCTGTTGCATTTGGACATTTTGGAAAAGCAATTTACAGTTTATTTAAATATTTAGGCGTTAAAGAAGTGGGAGTAAACCAGCCAAAGGGACTTCCATATAAAACAGAAAATCCTTTTGATTAAAGTTTAATATATATATGTTATGTATGAAAAAGAGCTATATATTTACTAATATATGGCTCTTTTTGCATGTAAGATTACAAATGCATTACATTTTTGAACTTCTGTATTTTGAAGGTGATATATGCATGATGTTAAGGAAGTTTCTATTAAAAGAACGAATACTAGAATATCCACAAGCATAAGCAATCTCTGTTATAGTATTATTAGTGTTTTTTAGCAAATATAATGAGTAATTAATTCTATTCTCATTAATAAAATCAACAAAAGATATTTGAAGCATATTATTAAGAGATCTAGATAAATAGTTATAACTATATCCAAAATTATCAGCAACAGATTTAAGTGTGATATTAGTGGTGAAATTTTCTTGAATATAAATTAATGTTTTATGAAGTAATTCGTAATCATTTTGTTTATCATCAAGTATGTTGGCTTTAGAAAACAATTCAGAACATACTAGATATAAACAGCCCTTCATTTCTAATATATTATCATTATCTTTGAATATTTTTTCGGTAATGACATTTTGTGTTGCTGGAGATAAAGAAAATACTGGATTATCTATAATTTTCTTATCAACCATATTATGAAATGTCTTTATATATTCTGGTGCAAAAACGCAGATATATGAGTCAGAGCTAGAAGTAGTAGTAAATGAGTGAACTTCATAAGGAAGAATTAATATATATTCATTTTCTTTAACGTTAAAAGAACGACTATTTATAGAAACTTTGATTTCTCCACTTTTAACATATAATAGTTCAAAACTTCTATGCAGATGATTTGGAAAATTGAAATCATAATTATGATAATGATTAAAACAATTATCTTGTCCAAAGTGGTGAGATTCATAAGTTAACATAAAAACTCCTCCAATAAAATAAGTTAATTAGTTAATAATAATATTAATAGGTAAATTTGTGTTTATTTATTACATTATAATAAATTTGTATAATTTGTACAAATTTGTCTTGGTTATAGTTGTATTAAATATAAAATATTTTTGAATGTATCATAAATATTATGTAAATATAACTTAGTTATTAAAAAAGTAATGATAAATATTGACTATAAATAGATAAGTAATTTCTTGTGAGTAAAAGGCTGATTTTATATTATAAATATATAAGATATGTAATTATTTAACAAGTGCTTTGGATTTAATTAGTTTGGTTATTACTAATTAATTTGGACTGTATATGAAGTTAAGGAGGAAGGTTATGTATGATAAATAATCGTAGAATTACTCATCAAGAAGCATTAGAAAGAGCAAAAGAAATAGTATCAAAAATGACACTTCAAGAAAAAGCATCTCAACTAACGTATAACTCAGCACCAATAGAACATTTAAATATACCAATGTATAATTGGTGGAATGAAGGATTGCATGGAGTGGCAAGAGCAGGTACTGCTACAGTATTTCCACAAGCAATAGGACTTGCTGCAACATTTGATGATGAACTACTTAAAAAGATAGCAGATATCATAGCAACAGAAGCAAGAGCAAAGTATAATGAGTACTCTAGTAAAGAAGATAGAGATATATATAAAGGAATAACTTTATGGTCACCTAATGTAAATATATTTAGGGATCCTAGATGGGGAAGAGGTCAAGAGACATATGGAGAAGATCCATATTTAACTTCTAGATTAGGAGTAGCTTTTGTAAAAGGGTTACAAGGTGAAGGTAAATATCTTAAAGTAGCAGCATGTGCAAAACATTTAGCAGCACATAGTGGACCAGAAGGAATAAGGCATGAATTTAATGCTGAAGTCAATGTAAAGGATTTAAATGAAACCTATTTGCCTGCATTTGAAGCTTGTGTTAAAGAAGCAGATGTTGAAGCAGTAATGGGAGCATATAATCGTGTTAATGGAGAACCTTGCTGTGGAAGTAAAACTTTACTAAAAGATATTTTAAGAGATAAGTGGAATTTTCAAGGACATGTTGTATCAGATTGTTGGGCAATAGCAGATTTTCATTTAAATCATGGAGTTACAAGGACAGCAACAGAGTCAGCTGCATTAGCATTAAAAAATGGCTGTGATTTAAATTGTGGAAATGTTTATTTACAAATGCTTTTGGCATATAAAGAAGGCTTAGTAACTGAAGAAGATATAACAAGGTCAGCAGAAAGATTAATAGCAACAAGAATTAGACTAGGAATGTTTGATGAAGATTGTGAATATGACAATATACCTTATGAAGTAAATGATTGTAAAAAACATAATGATGTTTCTATTGAAGCTGCACGTAAATCTATGGTATTATTAAAAAACAATGGCGTTTTACCAATAAATAGAAAAAAAGTCAAACGAATAGCAGTGATAGGACCAAATGCTGACAGTCAAATAATGCTTAAAGGTAATTATGCAGGAACAGCATCTAAATATACTACAATACTTGAAGGAATATATGAGGCAGTAGATGAAAATATAAGGATATATTATTCAGAAGGTTGTCATCTATATAAGGATAAAGTTGAAGACTTAGCACAAGTTAATGATAGAATAACAGAAGCTGTTTCAGTAGCAGAAAGATCTGATGTAGTCATATTGTGTTTAGGCTTAGATTCTACAATAGAAGGTGAACAAGGTGATGCTGGTAATAGCTATGGAGCTGGAGATAAAGAAGATTTAAGTTTACCAAAACCTCAACAATTACTTCTTGAAAGAGTACTTGAATCTAATAAGCCAGTAATAGTTATCTTAGGAGCTGGAAGTGCACTTTCACTTGATGGATTAGAAGATAAATGTTCTGCTATAGTACAAGCTTGGTATCCAGGAAGCCATGGAGGTAAGGCGGTAGCTGATATAATATTTGGAGAATGTTCTCCAACAGGGAAATTACCTATAACATTCTATAAGAATGTTGATAATTTACCAGAATTTACAGATTACTCTATGAAGGGAAGAACTTATAGATATATAGAAGAAGAGCCGTTATATCCATTTGGATATGGATTAACATATTCTAAAGTAGAATTGAGTAATTTAGCTATATCTGATATTAATGAAAATTTTGATGATGTAGATGTAACTGTAACAATAAAGAATATTGGAAATTGCGATATTGAAGAAGTATTACAATGTTATGTCAAGGACTTAGAATCAAAATATGCAGTGTTAAATCATAGTTTAGCTAGTTTTAAACGTGTTAATTTAAAGAAATCAGAAGAAAAAATTGTGAATATGAAAATAAATAGAAAAGCATTTGAAGTGGTTAATGAAAATGGAGAAAGAATTTTAGATAGCAAGAAATTTAAAATATTTGTAGGAATTTCACAACCAGATAGAAGAAGTATAGAACTTGTAGGAATCAAACCACTAGAAGAAGAAATTTTAATAAAGTAATTAAAGCCTTTAAAACGAATTCTTTAAAGGGAGGGATTAGTAATGGATAATGTATTTCTAGAAATGAAAAATATACATAAGAAGTTTCCAGGAGTATACGCATTAAAAGGAGTTCAGTTAAAAATAAGAAAAGGAGAAGTTCATGCATTGTTAGGAGAAAATGGTGCAGGAAAATCAACATTAATGAAAATTCTTGGAGGAGTTCATCCTCAAGATGAAGGACAAATATTAGTTAATGGACAAGATGTAGGAGTAATAACTCCTAAAAAAGCAGCAGAAATAGGGGTTGGATTTGTTCATCAAGAACTAAATTTATCAGAGTCACTAACAGTAGCTGAAAACGTATTCATGGGGCGTCTTCCATATAAAAATGAATTCTTTGGTACTGTAGATTACAAAAAATTGTATTCAGATACAGAAATGCTATTGAAAAAGTTAGATGTAGATATTAGTCCTCATGATATAGTACAAACATTATCAACTGCGAAAAAGCAAATGGTTGAAATAGTAAAAGCATTAAGTTTAAATGCAAAAATTATTATATTTGATGAACCATCAACTTCATTATCAGATAAGGATGTAAAAATATTATTTAGAGTTATAGATAAATTAAAAAAAGATGGAGTAGCAATTATATATATATCTCACAGATTAAAAGAAGTATTTGAAATATGTAATAGAGCTACAGTGTTGAGAGATGGAACTTATGTAAATGAATGTGAGATGACAGGAATAACAGAAAAAGATCTTATAAAGATGATGGTAGGAAGAGATTTGACAGAATTATTCCCTAAAGAAATTTTCAAACCACAAGAATATGTTTTGGAAGTTGAAAATATAAGTGACTACAATGATAAAGTTAAAAATGTAAGTTTTAAGGCAAGAAAAGGAGAAATATTAGGAATAGCTGGTTTGGTTGGCTCTGGAAGAACAGAGCTTATGAGATTAGTGTTTGGAGCAGATCCAATGTCCAATGGTAAAATTAAAATCAATGGAAAAGAAGTTACAATAAAATCTCCTAGAGATGCAATAGAAAACAAAATATGTTTGCTTACAGAAGATAGAAAAAATCAAGGATTAGCATTAAAAATGAGTGTTGTTGATAATATCAATATAACAAACATGAAATCATTTCTTCTTAATCATAAAAAATTAAGAGAAACAGGAACTAGATATCAAAATGCAATTGAAATAAAAATTGCTAATTTAGATGTGTTAGCAGGAACTCTTTCAGGTGGAAATCAGCAAAAAGTAGTATTAGCTAAATGGTTAAATTCAGATTCAGATATATTCATTTATGATGAACCTACTAAGGGAATAGATGTAGGAACTAAGGCAGAAATCTATGAAATAATGAACGATTTAGTAAGAAAAGGTAAAGTAGTAATAATAATTTCATCTGAATTATCAGAATTATTAGGAATGTCTGACAGAATATATGTAATGTCAGAAGGAAGAATAGCAGGAGAACTAAATAGAAAAGATGCAACTCAAGAAGAAATCATGAGATTAGCAATATCAGGAGGTGTTCATTAATATGAGTGAAACAGTTATTAAGAAGAATGAAACTACTAAAGCAAAATTCAATTTAAGAGAAGTATTTACAAAATATTCAATATATTTAGTGCTAGTTATATTAATTGTAGGATTTGGAGTATTGAGCCCAGATTTCTTTGGTATGGCTAATGTATCAAACTTTTTTAAACAAATTCCAACAGTTGGTATATTGACAGTTATTTATGCTATGTTATTGATAACAGGAAATGTTGATTTATCTATGGGAGCTAATGCAGCATTTTCAGGATGTGTAGCAGCGTATTTATCAGTACAGGGAATGAATCCTGTAGTATGCGTTGGAGCTGCTATATTAGTTGGAGCAGCTTGGGGATTACTTAATGGTATTTTAATTACTAAATTTAATTTGAATTCTTTT
This sequence comes from Clostridium sp., assembly GCA_015058375.1. Lineage (GTDB taxonomy): Bacteria > Bacillota > Clostridia > Clostridiales > Clostridiaceae > Clostridium. The sequence continues at coordinate 23,378 of SVCK01000070.1, read as the reverse complement.
ATTCTTACATTAGGTACATGCTATCTTATTAGAGGAATAATATTATTCCTTACAAATGGTATATATATTAAAGGATTGCCAAATTGGTTATATAAAGTATCTAATACTGAAATAGGAACTTCAATAATTCATTCTAATACTTTAGTTTTTCTTGTTATATTTATAATATTTGCTTTTGTAATGAAAAATACTAGATTTGGAAGATATTGCTATGCAGTTGGATCTAATAAAGAAGCTAGTAGATTATCAGGCATAAATGTAAATAGACATATAGTTAAAGTGTTTATTATAGATGGAATATTAGCAGCAATTGCTGGAATATTACTAATGTCTAATATTAATGTTGGTGCACCAAGTGAAATAAATGGACCAGAATTATATGCAATGGCAGGTTCAATAATGGGTGGTGTTGCATTTGATGGTGGTATCGGTACTGTTGGAGGAGCAATGGTTGGTATATTTACTATTCAAGTATTCCAAAATGGATTATCAATTTTAGGAGTAAATAGTTTTATACAGCAAGCAGTTACAGGTGCAGTAATTATTGTAGCAATAGTTGTAGATTTCTATAGAAGAAGAGGTGGCTTTAAGAAAAAGTAGTATATTAAAATGGTAAATTAAAGGGTAAATTAAAAATTAATTAATATATATAATTAAGTTTAAATTGATTTTAAGGGGGATTTTATCATGAAAAAGAAAGTAATGACATTATTATTATCAGGACTTATGTTAACTGGATTAGTTGGATGCGGTTCATCAGGAAGTTCTTCAACTGATGGGAAAAAAGTTTTATATTTTGTTCCAATATGTGATACAGGAGCATACTGGTCACCTATGAGAAAAGGTGCTGAAGATGAAGCTGCAGCTTTAGGATATGAATTAGTTGTAAAAACAACACCACCAAGTGAAGCTCAAAAGAATGAAAGACATTTAGGATTTTTAGATGAAGCTATTAAGAAGAAAGCAGCTGGTATAGCTATCGCTCCAATGGATCCAGATATGTTTGATAATAAAGTAAAGGAAGCTTCAGATGCCAATATACCAGTTGTTACTTTTGATGCTGATGTAAAAACTAAATCTAATAGATTAGCATATATAGGAACAGATAATATTTCAGCTGGTGAAACACTAGGAGAAAAAGGAGCTGGAGAACTAAAAGCTAAGGGTATAAAGAGTGGTAAAATTGCATTAGTTTCAACAAACTTAACACAAACAACAATGACTTATAGACAAGAAGGAATCAAAAAAGGATTTGAAAAGATAATGGGTGCTGATGCTAACAATTTTGAATGGCTAGAACCAATTCAAGATGATGATAAATCTTCAGTTTCAAAACAACAACTTGAAGGACAAATTGTTGCAAATCAAGATATGGTAGCAGTATTCTCTTTAGGTTCTGAAGGTCCAGATACAGGTGTAATGGAAGCAATCAAATCTTGTGGTAAGAGTGGACAAATATTACATTTTGGTTTTGATTATACAGCTACTTGGGAAAATGGAATTTCTGATAACTTAATTACTGGTATAGTTGATCAAGATTCATATACAATTGGAAAGAAGATTATTGATGTTTTAGATAAGAAGATAAATGGAGAAAATGTTGATGAAAATTATCCAATAGATGTTCAATGGGTTAAAGCAGAGCAAATTGTTCAATATGGAGTAAATAAAGAAAAACAATTCTCTGATAAAGTTACAGAGTAAAAATTAAGAAAAATATATTCTAGTTAAATGAATATACTGATAATTTAGGAGTAAAATATTTTATGAATTTGTAAGAAGATTTATAAAGTTACCTAGGTTATCAGTATTTTTTTGTATTAAAAGTAGAGTGATAATTATGAAGGTGATTTGATTTTCTGTACTAAACAGGCAAAATCTACTATAATAAAAATTATGTTATATAAAAATAAGGGGATAAGAAAGATGAAAAAAATTATAAAAGTAACTTTAATCGCATTAATTGTATCAATGAATTTTAGCTTTGTTGGATGTGATAAAAAAAATATTGCAAATGAAGTATTAGGAGTTTTAAATTCAAATAAGAATTCTATAATATTTGATGAACAAGAGATAAAAAAGGATGAAGTATTAGCTTATGAAAGTCCATATAAAGATGCATGTACAACATATTATAAAGACAAATTATCAGGCGAAGAATTAGAACTATATAATACTTTTATATATGCGTATGAACATGGTTATGAAAAAATAAAATATTATTCATCTAATGAGAATCTTGGTGATTCGTTTAAAAAAGTAGTACAGAGTTTAAGTGCAGAAAATCCTTTTATAGATTGGAATCAAGAATATACTTATACATATTTTGCTGGATGCTATGAGTTTGAAAGCACTCAATTATCTAGGAAGGATGTACAATTAAAAATAGAGGCGTATAATAAAGCCAAAAATCTTATTCAATCGATGCCTAAAAACTTTTCGTCTTATCAGAAAGTATTATGGATATATAATTATGTGGTTAATAATGTTAAATATGTTGACGATCTGTATTCGTATTTGGATGGTGAACCTGCTTTTATATATGATGCTTTAATAGGTGGAAAGACACAATGTTCCGGATTTGCAGATACAATGACTATGATGTGTAATTTAGCAGGAATACAAACTTTAACAATATGTGGTCAAACAGATGAAGGACATGCTTGGAATCTTGTAAATTTAGATGGGGATTTTTATTATTGTGATGCAACTAGCGATAGTTCAATAAAAGATAGTATTCCAGCATGGGGAAAAAATTTAAATTTAAGTTTTCTGAAATCAGAAGAAGTATTTAGTTCTAATGGATATAAGATTATGGATGATACTGTGATTGAATTTCCTAAGGCGGTAAATAATAAATATGATAATGATTATATTGACTTTAATTTAAACAATTTAAGTAATCAGAGTGAATTAAATAGTATAGCGAAAAAATTAATGAAGGAAAGAAAATATGTAGTTGTTCATGTTAAACATATTTCTCTTAATGATTCAGACGAATGTAATGATGCGGCACAATATATTTTAGATTACATTTGTAACAATATGACTTCTTCAGTATATAATTATGTTACAATTGAAAATTTAATTAGTGAAGGAAGTAATGACATTATATTTTATGTGAATTTTGAAAAATAGCTTAGCAGCTGATATAATGTCCTTTAGAAATTTATTATAAGGAGTAACATTTAGATGAAAATTTATTTAGCACCTATGGAAGGCATAACAGGTTATATATATAGAAATGCTTATGAAAGGCACTTCCATAATATAGATAGATATTACACACCTTTTATAATTCCTAATTCTAGTAGAAAATTTAAAACTAGAGAACTTAAAGATATTCTTCCGGAAAATAATATTTCAAAGAATATAGTTCCTCAAATATTAACTAATGATTCAGAAGGATTCATTCATACAGCAGAAAGACTTAAGAAATTTGGATATGAAGAAGTTAATTTGAATTTAGGATGTCCTTCAAGTACTGTTGTAACAAAAGGTAGAGGTGCAGGATTTTTAAGTCATACGGAAAAATTGGATGAGTTTTTAGATGAAATATTTAAGATTGATATGAAGATTTCTATAAAAACAAGAATAGGAAAAGATAGTCCAGAAGAATTTTATGAACTTATAAAGATTTATAATAAATATCCTATAGAAGAGTTAATAATTCATCCAAGAACTAGAGAAGATTTTTATGGAAATAAACCTAATTTAGAAGTGTTTAAGGATGCAGTGCAATTAAGTAAAAATTCATTATGTTATAATGGAGATATTTTTGTTCCTGAAGATTTGAAAAAAATAGAGTCAAAATTTCCAGAAATTAATTTAGTTATGATTGGAAGAGGAGTTATTGCTAATCCAGGATTAGTTAATGAAATTAGAAATGGAACACTAGTAGATAAAAAAACGTTAAAAAGTTTTCATGATGATGTTGTCGATGGATATATTGAAATCTTTGATGGAGATAGAAATGTATTATTTAAGATGAAGGAGCTTTGGGCATATATGATTCATATATTTTCAGATAATAAAAAGTATGCCAAACAAATTAAAAAAGCTCAAAATTTAAGAGACTATAAGATTGCTGTTAACAGTTTATTTAGAGATCAGGATATAGTAAAAGGTGAAGGATTGTTTAGCGGAATAAAGAAATTTTAAAATTAAATAGAATTTATACCCCAACTATTTAATTATAACATAAAAAATTTTTTCAGAATAGTCTGTAAATTTAAAAAAAACAGGATTATAATAAAGACATAAACAGAGGAAAACAAGGGGATGATTCCAATGGGACGGATATTAGAAAGTAAGATTTAATTAATGAAATGAGGAGATACCAATGCAAATTTAAGTTATTTTAAAAATTTTAGTTTGAAAGGAGGATGAGACTGTTGCAACTAAAAATGAGCAATATCTAAGAAAGTTTGGGGTGATTTAAATATGTAAAATATAGTAAAGAGGTGTATTAATATTTTTATAAAATTGAATATAAAAAGCAGTTGGCTGTATTAAGGAAGATAGTAAATGTCTTACGAAATACAAAAACCAACTGCTTTTTTATTTTTGATGAAAAGTGTAGAGGTTGCAAATTTTTTGTTTTAAATAGATAGAATATTTTACAATTTTAAAAGAGGTATAAAAATGACTATATTTTCGTAAAAATTTTCTTTTTAAGCTTAGGAATAATTTGGTAATATTATTGTAAAGAAAGACAACCAATGAAATTTCACTAATAAAGAATATTAAGTTAGTTTATATCATTTAGTTAAACGTTTAAACAAATAGTATATAAAAATATTAAAATTCTAGGGGGAAAATAAAATGAGTTTAAGAAGTAAATTTTTAAAGGGTATAATTCTCGTTGCAGCTTCAGTTGTGGGATTAGGATTATTAAGTGCTAATAGTGTAAAAGCAGCTGATTGGAATAATTGGAACAACTGGAATAACTGGAACAATTGGAATAACAATTATGGATCTAATTGGAAGTATGAAAAGTTAGATACATCATGGATTGATAGATCTAGACCAATGATTGCTTTTGCATTTGATGATGGCCCAGTATCTTCACAAAATGGTACAACTGGAATGCGTATTATATATACATTACAACAATATAGACAACATGCAACATTCTTTTATTGGGGAAATAGAATAAATGATTCTAATAAAGATGAAGTTGGATATGCAAATTATGTTGGATGTGAAATTGGAAATCATACATGGACACATACTGATATGACTACACTTAACCCTAATCAAATTAATAATGAAATAGAACAATGTAGAGCTAAATTACAACAAATAACAGGATTAAAATCATTCCTTGTAAGACCTCCATATTTAGCAACTAATGATATGGTAAAGAATACTGTAAATGTTCCAATGATTACTTGTAGTAGAGATACACAAGATTGGAATAATGCATCTACTGATCAAATTGCAAATACATTAAGGAATGCACAAGATGGAGATATTCTTTTAATGCATGAAACATATGATACAACAGCAGCAGCAGTAGAAAGAGTAGTTCCAGAACTAGTTAATAGAGGATATCAAATTGTATCTGTATCTGAATTGGCAGCTGTAAAAGGAATAAATCTTCAAAAAGGACAAGTATATAGTTCTTTAAGATAGAATATTACTTTTTAATAAAAATATAGGGACTGAATAGTCCCTATAATGAAAAAATTAATGAACTTAATAATGATTAATATTTGACTAAAAGTGGGAAAATATAAGAAAAATGTAAACGTATTCGAAATTGTTGCTTAAAAAGAGGTGATATAAAAGTGAAAAGAGTATTAATTTTAGTTTTAACTACTTCAATAATTGGTGGTGTCTTTTGCTGCTGTTCTAGTAATAAAGTTAAACAAAGTGAAAACATTGAAATATCAAAAAGTATAGACAATATGATATTAGTTGAAGGAGGAAAATTTAAAAATACAAAGTCACGTTTTGCTTCAAGTAATAAGAAGGTTGAATCTTTTTATATAGGAAAAAATGAAGTTACTCAGCAGGAATGGAAAGAAATAATGGAAAATAATCCATCACAATTTAAAGGAGATGATTTACCAGTAGAAAATGTAACTTGGTATGATTGTATTGAATATTGCAATAAGAGAAGCCAAAGAGAAGGATTGGAGCCTTATTATAACATAGATAAAGATAATAGGGATAAGAAAAATATTTGTCAGTATGATGATATAAAATGGTCAGTTACAGTTAATGCTGATGCTAATGGTTATAGATTACCTACAGAAGCTGAATGGGAATATGCTGCTGAAGGTGGCACTTTAAGTAAAGGTTTTCTTTATAGCGGTAGCGATAACCTAGAGGAAGTTGGTTGGTATTGGAAAAATTCTGGAGATAAAGAGTTAACTGGTGACTGGAATTGGGCGACTATTGAAAATAATAATAACAATACTAAAACAGTAGCACAAAAATCACCAAATGAACTTGGAATATATGATATGTCAGGGAATGTAAGAGAATGGTGTTGGGACTGGTATCATGATTCAGTAAATCCTGATGGACTATATAGAGTAGTGAAAGGTGGAGGATTAATAGGAGATGCTAAAGCTTGTGAAAACTATTACAAAGGTAAGTTTGAACCTAATGGAGTAGGCAAGGATCAGGGATTTAGAATATGTAAAAATTCACAGTGAAGTATCAATTATTGAGTTAAATGAGTGATATTTAAATAGTGTGTAGGTAGTGATCATTTTATTTAAGGGGGAATTAATAATGATAAAACTTAACAAAAAAATATTAGGATTAGCTTGTACATTAGGTATAGGGGTAGTTGCTTTAACATCAACACCAGCAGCAGCTATTGATTATTGGCAAAACTGGACAGATGGAGGCGGAAATGTACAACCTACTAACGGTGAAGGTGGTAACTTTAGTGTATGGTGGCAAAATTGTGGTAACTTTGTAGTAGGTAAAGGTTGGAATAATGGATCTCCTGATAGAGTTGTAGGCTATAATGCTGGAGCATTTAATCCTCAAGGTAATGGTTATATATCATTATATGGATGGACAAGAAATCAACTTATAGAGTATTATATCGTTGATAACTGGGGAACTTATAGACCAACAGGACAATATAAAGGAACAGTATGGAGTGATGGAGGAAACTATGATATATATACAACTATGAGATATAATCAACCTTCAATAGATGGTACTTCAACTTTCCAACAATTTTGGAGTGTTAGACAACAAAAGAGACCTATAGGACAAAATCAACAAATAACTTTCAGAAACCATGTTAATGCATGGAGTAGTAAAGGAATGAACTTAGGATATAACTGGTCATATCAAGCATTATGTGTAGAAGGATATCAAAGCAGTGGCTATGCAAATGTAACTGTATGGTAGTATAAAAAAAGCTACCTACATACTATTTAAATATCACTTGATTCAGATTTGATAAATATGAGGAATATAGTTTTTAATTATATTCCTCATATTTTTTGTTTGTAAGTCTTTTTTTATGTTTATAGAAATGTAAACTTTAAAATAATTTAAAAACAAAAAAAGTAATTGACTTAAAAAGGTAAAAGAGGTAAAATTTTCATTAGGGGTGCGTGTTGCAAACTTAAATAATATATAAAAAGTATTTTAAGAAACTTCACTTTTTATAATGAAAGAATTATAAAATTTGAGGCTTTTTTTAGAATATAAATATATTTCAATATATTAATGTAAGTTTAAAAAAGTCTAAGTAAAAGCGGGGGGATTATTTAATGAATTTAAATTTAGATTACTTAAATATTAAAAATTGTAATATTGTAGGTAGAAATTTATCTGTTGCAGAACTTATTGAATGTGCTGTTAAAAATGGGGAAGGCACATTAACTAATAATGGGGCTTTAGATGTAGTAACTGGAAAGTATACTGGAAGATCACCTAAAGATAGATTTATAGTAAAAGATGAACTTACTAAAGATAAGATTAATTGGGGAAAAGTTAATTTACCTATTGATATTGCTAAATTTGATGCATTATATGATGAGGTAGTTAATTATCTTGCAAATAAAGATATTTTTGTGTTTGATGGATCTATATGTGCATTAAAAGACTATTCGGTAAAATTGAGGGTTGTATGTGAAAAAGCATATCAAGCATTATTTGTAAGTAACATGTTTATAAGACCAACTGAAGAAGAACTTTTGAATCATGTTCCTGAATTTAATATAATTTCAGCACCAGGATTTAAAGTTTCAGCACCTGAAAAATATGGAATAAATTCAGAAGCTTTTGTAATTATTAACTTCTCAAAGAAGATAGTTCTTATAGGCGGAACTGGATATTCAGGAGAAATTAAGAAAGCAATGTTTTCTTCAATGAATTTTTTATTGCCTCAACAGGGTGTTCTTCCAATGCACTGTTCAGCTAATATAGATGAAGATGGGAAGACTGTAGTATTTTTTGGGCTGTCAGGAACTGGTAAAACAACATTATCTACAGATCCTAATAGAAAGCTTATTGGAGATGATGAACATGGATGGTGTGATAATGGAGTATTCAATTTTGAAGGTGGATGTTATGCTAAGGTAATTGGACTTGATAAGGAAAAAGAAAAAGAAATATATAAAGCAATTAAATTTGGAACAGTTCTTGAAAATGTTGTACTTGATAAAGAAAGAGTACCAATGTATAAAGACAAGAAGTTTACTGAAAATACAAGAGCTTCATATCCAATAAATTTTATAGATAATATTCAAGAAAGTGGAGTTGGTAATGTACCAGAAAAAATCATATTCTTAACAGCTGATGCAACAGGAGTTATGCCTCCTATAAGTAAGCTTTCTAAAGAAGCAGCAATGTATCACTTTATGTCAGGATATACAAGTAAGGTAGCTGGAACAGAAAGAGGAATAGTAGAACCTCAAGCTACATTTTCAGCATGTTTTGGTGAACCATTTATGTTATTAAACCCATCAGAATATGCTAAACTTTTAGGAGAAAAGATTAATAAAGGTAATACAGAGGTTTATTTGATAAATACTGGATGGATTGCTGGGGGATATGGCGTTGGTGAGAGAATAAAGCTTAAATATACTAGAGCAATGGTTAATGCAGTAATTAATGATGGATTTAAAAATGTTGAATTTGTAGAACATCCAGTATTTAATCTTTCAGTTCCTAAGCAATGTCCTGAAGTTCCTTCAGAAGTTTTAGATGCTAGAAGACTATGGGATGATAAAGAAGCTTATGATAAGAAAGCATTAGAACTTGCAGAAAGCTTTAAGAAGAACTTTAGTAAATTTAAAAATGTAACAGATGATATAGCAAATGCAGGAGTAAGATAAATTATATAGTTAATAAGTTTGTATGGGAATGCCATAATTAGATTGCTAATATGACATTCCCTTTATTGTTAGTAAGTATGTATGTAATTTGTGGAAACTTATTATGTAATCAATAATCATTGTGGAAATTAAATTTTTTACTCTTTTAAATAAATAGTACGTAATATATAATAAATAGTGCTAAAAAAATCTTTTGTAAGGAAGGTTTAATTCGATGAGAAAAGTAGGAGAAGTTTTTAGTGACTATAGTGAAGGAAATTATATTAAGTCTGCTTTAGTTCAAAATGTTGTTTTAAAAAAGAGAAGCAAAATATTAGAACTTGAACTTAGTTCGGATAAATATATTGAAATAAATGAAATTGAAAGTTTAAATGATTTTTTAAAAGCTAGATTTTTCTTGAACGATTCTAAGATCTCTATCAAATATAATGAAGGTGTTGAAATTAAGCCTTTAGATGAAGAACTTGTAAATATAATGCTTTTAATTTCTTACAAGCATCCTTTTTTAAGAGCAGCAGTTAATAATTGTGAGTATGAAATAAAAGATAAAGTAATTACTTTTAACTTTAATATGGGAGTTTCTAGAATTCTTAAAGATTTAAAGTATGATATGGTAATTAAAGAAGAAATAAAAAGATTATATGGTGAATATTACAAAATCAATTTTAACGATAGTATAAGTGATGAAGAATTATTAAAAATGAATAAAGAGAGAAGCATTAAGACTATGCTTGAGGCTCAAAAAGAAATTAAGTCATCTGTACATAAGAAAAAGAAATCATCTATTAATACTGAAGAAGCATATAAGCCTAAGCAAAAGGATTATAAAAGACATGAATCAAAAGGAACTAAGATTGATAGTGAGTTTTTAATATTAGGAAGAAGTTCTTATCTTAAGGAATCTCTTATAAAAATAACTGATATTAGTCCTTATGAAGGCAGAGTATGTATAGATGGGGAAATATCTAATATGGAGACTAAGGAATTAAGAAGTGGAAAAATACTAATTTCTTTTGACTTGTATGATGGTTCAAGTTCTATAAGTTGTAAGTCCTTTTTAAAACCAGAACAGTCAGAAGAAGTTCTGGCAAGATTGAAAAAGGCAAAAGGTGTAAGACTTGAAGGTAATTCAGGTTATAGTAAGTTTTCCGGGGAAATAGAAGTAATAGCTAACACTATAGTTGAAACTAAAGGATTAAGGAGAGTAGTTAGAAAAGATAATGCAGAAGTTAAGAGAGTTGAACTTCATATGCATACAAAGATGAGTCAAATGGATGCAATGACAAGCGCTACAGATTTAATAAAGAGAGCTATGAGTTGGGGAATGAAATCTATTGCTATTACAGATCATGGTGTAGTGCAGGCATTTCCTGAAGCTCATAAACTTTTAGGAAGAGATAATCCTGATATGAAGATTATATACGGAGTTGAAGCATATTTAGCACCAGATAAAAAGCCATCAGTAAGAAATATTAAAGGACAGAGTATAGATACAACTTATTGTGTATTTGACCTTGAAACTACAGGGTTTTCTCCAAAGCTTGAAAAAATAACTGAAATAGGAATAATGAAAGTTAAAGATGGTAAAGTAATAGACAGCTTTTCAACTTTTGTAAATCCTGAAAAACCAATTCCATCTAGAGTTGTTGAAGTGACTAATATTACTGATGATATGGTAAGAGATGCAGAAACTATAGATAAAGTATTTCCTAAGATGCTTGAATTTATGAAAGGCAGTGTTTTAGTTGCTCATAATGCAGAGTTTGATATTGGATTTTTAAAACATAATGCTAAAGAATTAGGATATGAGTTTGATTTTACTTACTTAGACACATTAACTTTGGCACAGGATATTTTTCCTGATTATAAAACTTATAAATTAGGAAGAATAGCTAAAAATTTAGGAATAAAGGTTGAAGTTGCTCATAGAGCTCTTGACGATGTTGACACTACTGTTAAAGTATTTAATGTAATGATGGATGAACTTAAAGAAAGAGGTGCTAAAACTCTAGAAGATATAGAAGGGTATGCATGTAATGAAGAGTCTAAGAAAGTTCAGTATAAAAAACTTAAAACTTATCATGCTATTATATTAGCTAAAAATTATACTGGATTAAAGAATCTTTATAAGCTTGTATCATATTCGCATTTAGACTATTTTTATAAAAAACCTCGTATATTAAAGAGTATGTATAAGAAATATTCAGAAGGACTTATTTTGGGAAGTGCCTGCTGTGAAGGAGAACTTTATAAGGCAATACTTGAAGGTAAATCTGATGAAGAAATAGAAAAAATAGCTTCTGATTATGATTATTTTGAAATACAACCATTAGGAAATGATGAGTTTTTAATTAGAAATGAACAAGTACCGGATAAAGATTATTTAAAAGATATAAATAGAAAGATTATAAGTCTTGGAGAAAAGCAGAATAAATTAGTAGTTGCAACAGGGGATGTTCATTTTATGGATCCAGAGGATGAAATATATCGTCGTATACTTGAAGCTGGTCAAGGATTTAAAGACGCTGATGAACAGGCTCCTTTATATTTAAGAACTACAGAAGAAATGCTTAAAGAATTTGATTATTTGGGTGAGGAAAAAGCATATGAAGTAGTAGTAACTAATACTAATAAAGTAGCTGATATGTGTGAGCAGATTAGTCCAATATCAGCAGAAAAATGTCCACCACACATAGATGGATGTGAGCAGACAATAAAAGATATAGCATACAATAAGGCACATGAGCTTTATGGAGATCCTTTGCCACAAATAGTTCAAGAAAGACTTGATATGGAACTTGAATCTATTATAAAAAATGGTTTTTCAGTTATGTATATTATTGCTCAAAAACTAGTTTGGAAATCTAATGAAGATGGATATTTAGTTGGTTCAAGAGGATCTGTTGGGTCTTCACTTGTTGCTTATATGACAGGTATTACAGAAGTTAATGCTCTTCAGCCTCATTATAGGTGTCCTAAGTGTAAGTATTCAGATTTTACAGACTATGGAGTAAGTAACGGATTTGATTTGCCTGATAAAGTATGCCCTAATTGTGGTGAAAATCTTGATAAGGATGGAATGGATATACCTTTTGAAACTTTCCTTGGATTTAATGGAGATAAGGAACCAGATATAGATTTAAATTTCTCAGGAGAATATCAAGCAAAAGCTCATAGGTATACAGAAGTTATTTTTGGTAAAGGAACGACATTTAAGGCAGGAACTATAGGTACTATAGCTGAAAAGACTGCTTTTGGATATGTTAAAAAATATTATGAAGAACATAATCAACCTATTAATAAGGCAGAAATAACAAGAATAGCTAAGGGTTGTACAGGAATTAAAAGAACTACAGGGCAACATCCAGGAGGAATTATAGTTGTACCTAAAGGAAGAGAAATATTTGAGTTTTGTCCAGTGCAGCATCCTGCTGATGATCCAGATTCAGATATAATTACAACACATTTTGATTATCACTCAATTGATCAAAACTTGCTAAAACTTGATATACTTGGTCATGATGATCCTACGGTAATAAGAATGTTACAAGATATAACAGGAGTAGAACCTCAAAAGATACCATTAGATGATAAGGAAACTATGTCTATATTTTCATCAACTGATGCTTTAGGAGTAACTCCAGAGCAAATTAATTCTAAGGTTGGAACTTATGGAATACCTGAGTTTGGAACTAAATTTGCAAGAGGGATGTTACTTGATACAATGCCTAAACATTTTGCCGATCTTTTATGTATATCAGGGCTTTCTCATGGTACTGATGTATGGCTTGGAAATGCTAAAGATTTGATAGATCAAGGAATAGTTACTAATATTAGTGATGCAGTTTGCTGTAGAGATGATATTATGGTTTATTTAATTAAAAAGGGACTTCCTAAGAATACAGCATTTAAAATAATGGAAACTGTTCGTAAGGGGAAAGCACTAAAAGATCCAGAAAAATGGGCAGAATATGAATCTTTAATGAGAGAACATGAGGTGCCAGAGTGGTACATTGAATCTTGTAAAAAGATTAAATATATGTTCCCTAAAGCTCATGCTGCAGCTTATGTAATGATGGCATTTAGAATTGCATGGTTTAAGGTTCATATTCCAAAAGCTTATTATTCAGCTTATTTTTCTATAAGAGCTAAAGCATTTGATGCTGAGTTTATGATTTATGGAAAAGAAAAAGTTAAAGAGAAGATGAAAGAGATTATAAATATGGGAAATGATGCTGCTCCTAAGGATAAAGATATGTATGATGATATGGAACTTGTACTTGAAATGTATGAAAGAGGATATAAATTTCTTCCAATTGATTTATATAAATCAGATGCAACTAAGTTTAAAGTTGAAGAGGATGGAATAAGACCACCTTTAAATAGTATTTCAGGAATGGGAAATGTTGCGGCAGAATCTATTTATGCAGCAGTACATGAAGAAACACCTATAAGTTCTGTTGATAATTTAAAGAAGAGAGCTAAGATAGGAAATGCAGCAACTGATCTTCTAAGAAAGTTTGGATGCTTAAATGGACTTCAAGAAAGTGATCAGGTTAGCTTCTTTGATTTTATGGCTAATTGTTAATAGAAAAAGATGTGATGGATTCTTAGCATCTAATCAGATATATAACAATGACAAGGGTCAACGTTTCTAAGGAAAGAAGCGTTGGCTCTTTTTTATGTAAAATTTAAGTAAGGAAAGTGTATGTGTAAAAATTATAAAATGAATTCAAAGCTAACTAAGTTTCATTATTATGAAGAAATATGGACTTATGACCCAATTGATAATGTTATGAATGTTGATAATACAGTTGTTAGAGTACCATATAAGAAGTAGGAGTGATAAATAATGAATGTCAGAATAGTAGACATATTAGATGAGCATAAGGTTATAGTTGAAGTAGAAAAGAATAAATTCATTGCTGAATGGGACGGAGATAAACCAGAAAAAAATGAAATCTATACTGTAGAAATGGATATAGACGATGAACTTGTATGGAAAACTAATATATGTTTTTCAGGCGAAAATGACAATGTGATAATTCAACAAGAAAGTGGAATTAAAATAGTAGCCAAGTTGGATTATAATAGCGAAAATGATTTAGCCACATTAAGAGTTTATGATAGTATTGTATTAGTTGATGTAGAAGGAATTCAGCAAGATATATTAAATGAATGGGTAGAAATAAATTGTCATTTAATCAGGTTAAGTAATATAAATTTATAAAGTTAAGTAGATGAAAAATAAGGTGACTGTTAACTGCATAAATAATTAAGAAGAATAAAATATAGTTAAATCAATAAAAGAAAGTTTAACACTGCATAACTTAAATAATGCAGTGAAAGAAGTTAAGAAGGTTAATGTTTCAGTAATTGGAGCATTAATCTTTTTTTCATGTAGTGAGATATTTTTTATAGATAACTAGGAGTGAAAGCTACTGTAACCTGAAAATTAGAGAACTCAAATCTATGATTTGGACAATCAGTAGAAGGAATAGTTTATGAAGATCCAGTAGCTAATATATCTAACCATACTACTGAAGCAGAAGAAAGAGTAATAAGTTATGAAACTGATGTATATTCAGTGTATACTAAAGGTAGCTATAAAAATTCATCTAAGCCTAATTATGGATTATTTGATAGAGAGGTAGCTGGTGATAATAGGGGAGCTGCTTTAAAGGGGGGAAGTGGTTCAGGAAACATATCAACTCCTAATTCTGGTCAAGGTTTTTCTCCAAATGGTTATAATCCTCAACAGGGAGAAAGAACATTGGATGGATACGTAAAAAATCATGCTAGTCCAGAAATATCATTACATACAGATTCAGCAGGGTTTAATAATAACAATGGTAATGTTGGTGGAGATTTTAAACGATTTGGTGCAGAATCGCATGGTGGAGTTTCACCTCATGTACATCAACCTCAAAGAAATGTAGCTCCTAATGGAAATATATATGGAACTGTAGGAACAAAGACAGCTAATGGAGGGGTTACATCGCCCTCAACAAAAGATGTAAAACAGTTATATGAATATTTAACAAATGGCAAATATCACTAGGAGGAATATTGATTAATGAGTGGACAAATGGATTTTTTTAATGAACTAAAACTAATACAAGATGTTGTTGTAAATATCATGCTTTCAAAAGAAAGCAAATATACTGATACGGAAGATTTATTGATTGATACAACATATGAAACCATATATAAGATTTTAGAATTAATGGACGGGTATGGTATTAATCATAAAAAATATGAAGTTAAAGATATAATGACTGATGAGATAATAAATAAGACGGTTAGTATTCATAATATGTGTGAAGACACTTTATCACACACTGATTTATAGATATTGTAAGAATTTATTCTCTATGTATGATACAACGAAATTCATTTTCAGAAGTCTGTAACTCTAAAACGCTCTGTCAAGGGTGGAAGTAACTATAGTAATCTTAAAGATTCAAAAAGTGTTGGGGCAGGGAAACGTTTTACTCCTGCTCAAAAGAAAAAGATAATACAGCAAAATATGGAACGTAATGGAGGTGTTATAAAATCTGATATGTCAGGAGAAATTCTTGTTCCAGCTACAAAAAGTCAAAAAGGAGTAATGCCTAATCCATTAGAAGTTCAAATTGACCATATAGAGCCTAGAAGCAAGGGAGGTACAAATAGTTACTCAAATGCTCAGGTATTATCAAGATATGAAAATATAAAAAAATCTGATAAGTGAGGTTTCATAATATGACTTATTTCAAAGAACAAGGGAATACTATAGTAATTACAACAAAAGATATCATCTTAGGGTTAAAGCCTATATTATTGGTTTCTCATGATATTGAAGATGGAATGTGGGAATTTCTTGACAGTGAAGAATTAGATGAAAATGAGGCTTGTATTGTTTCTTTAGACGAGATATTAAAAATAGATGATTCTTTGCGAATTTTACATGAATTACCATTAGGTTGGATTGCATATAGAAACTGTATCGGTGATTCATGGAAAGAAGAGCGCATTGCCGATTAGATTTCTTAATATTTTGACAGCAACATACTGTATACAGAGACTGGAGGTGACTGTCATTAGCTAATCATTTTCTGACTTTAGCTCAAGCAAATGTTCCAACAGGTACTCATATACACTTAGATGAGTATAATTCATTGGAAGAAGGTTCAGCTGAAGTAGTAATACAAAAAATAGATTAATATTGGTAAAGCAGTGTCGGTCTAAGACGACACTGCTTTTTATTAGATAATAAATTGTTCTTCATCAGTCCATTAAAATTGAATATCTGAATAATGTCTATTGCTGATTATAAGTTCGGTATCTTCTTTAAGATAAACGTAAGCGTAAAAAAATTAGTATCTAGATATTAGAAGTGCCCTCGTGGTAAAATTTATAAAAATATAAATTTTATTAGGAGTGTGCTTTATGTATATAAAATTAAATAATGATGGCTGGGAAGAATACATAAATGAATATTTTTCTCTTGATAATAAAATATCTATAAAACAATTCTGTAAGGAACTACTTGTAAAATGCTAAATATTGATAATATACTGTTTATCTTGCCTGTGGCATTACAGATTTAAGAAAAAGCATTGATAGATTAGTTAACATAGTCCAGAATCAGTTGCAAAGGATGGAAAAAATGTATTGCTTGAACTAGATTCTTTAGGTAATGTCATAGCTAGAAATGTATTTGGTACTAAGTTAATAAGTAGAGAGGTTGCAGGAAAATTAAAGGGATTATATAGATACAATGGACATTGGCCAAGTATTTTAAGTAAAATAGGTTCAGCTATAAGTAAAGTTTCACATCGTATAAGTAGTGGCATAAGTTGGGCGTATAATAAGGTTAAGAGTGGAGTAAGCTGGGCATATAACAAAGTTAAGAGTGGAATAAGCAGAGCTGTAAGTAAAACTAAACAGTATGCGAAAGCAGCTATTTCAACAGCACAAAGAGCATATAATTACACTAAAACTCAGATGAATAAGGCAATACAAGCAGTTAAGAAGATAGATGTTAGTAAATTAGCAGTTGGAGCATTAAACCTTCTTCAGGGAGGTGTTGCAATAGGAGTTGGTGCTAGCTTAGCAGCAGTATGTCCGCCAGCAGGATTCGGTCTTATGGCATTAGGAATGGGAACAGCCTTAATAGGATTTGGACAATCAGTAGAAGGAATAGTTCATGAAGATCCAGTAAGAAAGTTGGCAAATAGTATAGGAATTTCAAATAGCACTTATGATATGGCAAGTGAAGCTATACCATTCATAACATCTTTAGGATGTGCAGTAGCACTATAAAGTAGCTTCATTCTCAACTTTAAGAAATGGAGCAAGACTAGCTAAGGAGTACAGTAGATACAGTAGCTAATATATCTAATCATACTACTGAAGCAGAAGAAAGAGTAATAAGTTATGAAACTGATGTATATTCAGTGTATACTAAAGATAGTTACAAAAATTCATCTAAGCCTAATTGTGGATTGTTTGATAGAGATGTAGCTGGTGATAATAGGGGAGCAGCTTTAAAGGGGGGAAGTGGCACAACAAGAGTTGGTAGATGGATGTCACAAGAAGAATATGCCAAGATGGTTGAAACTGGTAAAGTTCAAATGTCTCCGAATGGAAACACATCATATGTTGCAAATCCAGCTGATATAAATGCTTTTGGTAGTCAGGCTAAACCAGGAAGTATTTATGTTGAGTTTGATGTAGATTCTTTAAAAATATATCAAGCAGGTAATGATGGATGGGGACAGATACCAGGACCTGGTTCTTTGTATGATAGATTAAATATTAAAAAAGGATTACCTCCAATTGAAGATATGCCTAATGCGTACAATATAAAGATTGGAGGTGAAAAATAGTGAGTAATAATATTGATTTATGCAATGTACTAAAGAATGCAAAGGAAGCATTGTTTGAAGAGTTGTCAAAATATCCAATTGAGTCCTATAACCAAGATATTGTTATTAATAATGATTGTTGTTTTAGAACGATTATTGAATGGGAAAAGTGTATGGGAGAATTGATTATTGAAGAGGCAGAGTTTGCACCATATAGATATGTCAGTTTTAATATTTTATCAAGTATTACAGAAGAAATAGCACCAATCTTTTATTGGTGTGATTCTGAGAATGACTCTTTAGAAACAATAATAGACAAAATAAAAGAGGGATTATTAATAGCATTTAAGTATTAAAGAGAAAAATATTATTCCAAATATACCAACTGAATATACAAAAAAGACAGTAGGTAGATTTGAATTTACACAAATCTACTTACTGTCCGGTTTGATGCTATAATTACTTCATTATCATTTAAATTACGTATTAATACTTCTTTATCATTAAATTCCCTATAAATACCGAATCCATACTTTGCTTTACAATGCTCACTAGCTGTTAATCCCAAACGTTTATTTCCTTGTTTATCTGTAAAATATTCATTTTCATCATTTAAACCATTTGCACCATATAACTCATAACTTAAGTCATTTATAGTTAACCTTCCATTAAACTCTCCAATTATTTTTTTAAAATCAATATCAAGAACAGCACATTTTATATATTTCCCATTAATATTACAATTATCAATAATTTCACCACTATTTAAATCAACACAATAACCATAATAATACTTATCTATATTTCTAGGCCAAATATAATAACATACTATACTAACTAATGCAAAAACTACTATTCCAGTTACAATTAAAGGTTTCCTTTTCCTCATATATTCGCCTCCACTTTACTATTATAACATACATTTTTAACCAAAAAATTCTTTGCCCTCCTACATACGAATAATATCTTATAATAATATATACTTTTTTATTGAAATTATTGTACTTTATGTAATTGTCTGAAGTTTTTTACTAATAAAATTTAAAAGCAGAAAATTCTTGACTACTAGAGTTGAATACAATGGTACAAAAGCATACAATAATTGAATTTATTACATAATAATGATATATTTGGATTATGGGCTTTTTGTTTATTAATAGAATGGTTATTTTGAAGTTGGAAAATAAATTAGGGAGGAGATAAATAATGCTTGGAATATATTTTAGTGGTACTGGTAATACGAAGCACTGTGTAAGTAGCTTTACAAAGCAGATTGATGAAAATTCAAAAATAATTCCACTTGAATCTTCAGAATTGAAATCTTACATTATTAATGAAAAAGATACAATTGTTTTTGGATATCCAGTTCAATTTAGTAATGCCCCTATATTTGTTAGGGATTCTATCATTAAAAATAAAGATGTTTTTAAGGGAAAGAATATATTTATTATAGCTACTATGGGACTTTTTAGTGGAGATGGAGCAGCTTGTAGTGCAAGAATTTTTAAAAAGGTTGGTGCAAATGTAATAGGTGGACTTCATTTAAGAATGCCTGATAGTGTTTGTGATGTATCTACATTAAAAAAATCTAAGGACGAGAATAAAAATTTAATTAATGAAGCTGATGAAAAAATAAAAAGAAGTGTTGAATTATATTTAAGTGGTCATCCAACTAAAGACGGACTTTCTTTTTTCAGCCATGTTGCAGGTTTATTTGGACAACGTTTATGGTTTTACTCTAAAACAGCAAAATATTCAGATAAGTTAAAAATTAATACAGATGAATGTATTAAATGTGGAAAATGTATATCGGAATGTCCTACAGGTAATTTAAATTTTTCTGATGATAAAGTAGTAACTAAAAATAAATGTACTATGTGTTATAGGTGCATTTCACAATGCCCTAAAAAAGCTATAACTCTTATAGGAAAAGAAGTAGTTCAACAATATAGATACGATAATATTAAATAGTAAGATATTAAGTGAAATAATTTATAAAAAGTACTTATAAACATGATACTAAAAAGCAAGTATCTAATTTATAGGTGCTTTTTTATTTACAATTAATATTTGCTTTAGTTTATTATACATAATAGATATGTACACAATTGGATAAAATAAATTAAGACATCTAAAACAAAACAACTAGGAGGAAATTATGAAAAAGGATACTAAAGAGAAAAAGAGAAGTGTAAAAGAATCAGATTCATTTCCTGGAATAATATTATTAAGTGTTACTATATTGGCTCTGATTTTAGCAAATACATCTTTTGATACCTATTATGAATATTTTTTATATCAGGTAGGTTTTGGTGAACAATTTAATATACATTTTCTCATCAATGATTTTTTAATGGCGATGTTTTTTTTAGTAGTAGGGTGTGAAATAAAAAGAGAAATAGTACTTGGTAAATTATCAACTTTTAAACAAGCATCTTTCCCGGTGATTACTGCCATAGGAGGAATGGTGGTGCCAGCATTAATTTTTACTCTATTTAATTATGGTAGCGAATTTCAAAATGGAGTTGGTATCCCTCTATCTACAGATATTGCTTTTGCTATTGGAATATTTGCTATATTAAAACATCGATTAAATCCGTCGCTAAAGTTATTTTTACTTACTTTGGCAGTAGTAGATGATTTGCTATCTATAGTAATAATAGCTTTGTTTTATACTGATCAAATTAGGATTATAGGTATTATGGCTACTGCTATATTAATTGCTATATTGTTATTGATAAGAAAAATTCAGCCAATAAATAATTTGTATACATACTTAATTTTAGGTTTATTTTTATGGATAGCAGTACTTTATAGTGGGATTCACTCTACATTGAGTGGGGTGATTTTAGCTTTTTGTATACCAGTTTATGATGAGACTAACAGACAAAACGATTTAAGTTATAAGTTGCAACATGGTCTTGAAGGCATAGCTAATTTGGTTATTCTTCCGCTATTTGCTTTTGCTAATACAGGAATAAAATTAGGAGGTGATTTGAATTTATCACAAAATTATACACTTATGATGGGGATAATTTTGGGATTAGTTGTGGGTAAACCTCTAGGTATAACGTTATTTGGATATATAGCTGATATTTTGAAAGTTACAAATAAACCAGAGGAAACTAAATGGGATGACTTATTTGTTGTTTCTATTATTTCAGGAATAGGATTTACAATATCTTTATTTATATCGGAAATAGCATTTAGTGGAGAAATTATTACAATAAATGTAGCTAAAATATCAATATTAATATCTGCAATGATATCAACTATATTAGCATTTGTATTAGCTGTATTAAAAACAAAGAAATTTACATAGAAAAGGAAAAAAATTTATTGATGAATTTAAAAAAAATATGCTTTTAATGTGGTAAAAAATAAATTCTGATTAATAAAACGGCATTTTTTTTGCTAATTTATAAAAAAGATATAAAAAAACATAAATTTTGATAAAATGAGTCGATATACTTATAGAAGATAGAGCAGAAATTTGGTATTATATATATGAGTAGCATACGAAAAAAATAATAATTTATTAAGGAGAGAAAAATGAGTAAAAATAATAAACAAATGAATAAGCTTACATTAGTAGCTCTTATTTTAATGATTTTCACATCAGTATTTGGTTTTAATAATATTACAAGAGCCTTTTACTTAATGGGATATTCAGCAATTCTATGGTACTTATTAGGTGCTTTAGTATTCTTTATTCCTTATGCATTTATGATGGCTGAATTTGGGTCAGCATTTAAAGAAGAAAAAGGTATATATGCATGGATGGAAAAATCAGTAGGAGCAAAATTTGCTTTTGTTGGAACTTTTATGTGGTTTGCTTCATATGTAGTATGGATGGTTAGTGTAAGTTCATCTATATGGGTGCCATTATCTAATTTACTTTTTGGAAGTGATAAAACTTCAACTTGGAGTTTATTTGGATTAAATGCACCTAAGACATTAGCTATACTTGGTGTTATTCTTATGCTTGCAATTACATATTTATCATCAAAAGGTTTAAAGAGTATTTCAAAAATAGCTTCTATTGGAGGATTTTTTGTAACTAGTGCAAACGTAGTATTATTAGTTGGAGCAATGGTTGTACTTATTGGAAATGGTTTAAAACCTGCTGAACCAATATCAATTTCAGCATTTTTTAATTCGCCAAATCCTAACTATCAATCAACACTTGCAATTTTTTCATTCTTAGTTTATGCAATATTTGCTTATGGTGGTTTAGAAGCTGTAGGTGGATTAGTTGATCAAACTCATGATGCTGAAAAAACTTTCCCAAGAGGAATAAAAATATCAGCTATAGTTATAGGTATTGGATATTCAATAGGTATACTAATGGTTGGATTATGTACTAATTGGAGTGAAATTTTAAGTTCACCAGAAGTAAGTAGAGCTAATGTATCTTATGTAGTAATAAGAAACTTAGGTGTACAACTTGGTAATGTATTTGGAATGTCTGCAAGTGGTGCAGAAGTACTTGGTACATGGTTTGCAAGATATATAGGTCTTGCGATGTTCTTAGCTTTAATTGGAGCATTCTTTACATTAATTTATTCACCATTAAAGCAAATAATTGAAGGAACTCCAAAAGAAATATGGCCTACAAGCTGGACAAAAACAAATGAAAATGGAATGCCAGTAAAAGCTATGTGGGTTCAATGTTTAGCAGTAGTAGTTATAATAGCAGTTTCTTCTTTCGGTGGAGATACAGCAGCATTATTCTTAGATTATCTAATATTAATGAGTAACGTTGCTATGACAATTCCAACTATATTCTTAGCAGTTGCATTTATATTATTTAAGAAAAATGATGATATTAAAAAGCCTTTCATTATTTTCAAGGATAAGACTTTTGCTTTTGTAAGTGCCGCTGCTGTAATATTTACAGTTGGATTTGCTAACGTATTTACTATTATTCAACCAGCTATTGAAGCAGGAGATTATGTATCTACAATCTTTCAAGTAGCAGGACCAATAATATTTAGTATTGTTGCGTTAGTTTTATTCGGTAAATATGAAAAGAAAATGAAAAACTAGAAATTGAGTAAAAAAGAAGGGGCTGTCGCATTAACGGTTAAAAATCGTTAGCGACAAGCTCCATTTTTTGTTTTAAAAATAAACTTAATAAAAAAGGCGCATTTTAATAAGGCTACTTCAAAATATAAATTTTTAAGGTAGTCTAAGCTATATTATT
>SVCK01000069.1 GCA_015058375.1 Clostridium sp. | reverse complement strand
TATTATACATGATTTAAAAAGGCATATTGCTCTTGTGTATAATAAAGATAATGCTATAATTACAAATTTCACAAAAGAACAAGCTAAAAAATTTATAAATTCTACTTCAGATAAAGAGTTTGAAGATTTATGGTCAATATTTTATAAATCAACAACTATAAAAGAAAGAAAAAATTTAAGACTACAAAGGCAAATGATGCCTAAAAGATATTGGAATCATATCTTTGAAACACAACGTTAAAAGACAGGTACCAGCTATTTTAGTGGCTAATACCTGTCTTTCAATTTCTTATTTTTATTCAAATTTCATAGTTTTCAAGAAATCAATTTCCTCTTGAGATAACTCTCTCCACTCTCCTTCTTCAATTCCTTCAACTCGTATATTTAAAATTCTAATCCTCTTAAGAAATATAACATTATATCCAAAAGCCTTACACATTCTTCTTATCTGCCTATTTAATCCTTGAGTCAAAATAATTTTAAAGCTTCTTTCATCTATTCTTTCCACTATACAAGGCCTTGTAACAGTATTTAGAATTTCAACTCCCTTTGACATATTCTCAATAAACTCATTATCAAAATCTTTATCAACTCTAACTAAATACTCTTTCTCATGCATATTATCAGCTTCTAAAATAGAATTTGCCATTTCTCCATCATTAGTCAATAAAATAAGTCCTTGCGATTCTTTATCCAACCGTCCAACCGGAAATATATAATCTGGATAATTTAAATAATCCTTAATATTATCTTTTACTCTTCCAGCTCTTGTACAAATTATTCCTTTAGGTTTATTAAAGGCTAAATATATCTTTTTTTTAGGTTCTAATTTTTTATTATCCAATAAAATGTCATCAGTTTCCTCTACCCATTGCCCTTGAATGCATAATTTTCCATTAACTATAATTCTACCATCTTCAATAAGTTTTCTTGTTTCCTTTCTTGAACATATTCCATAATTACTTAATAATTTATTTATCCTCATGTAATCTATCCTTAACGTAAAAAATTAAAATAAATTTGCTGTATTGTAAATAAAACACAAAAAATCAGGACATATAACTTTAGAAATCTAAGTATTGTTTCTAAAGTTATTATGTCCATTATAAACCATAATCTTAAAACTTAATTATTGTTTCAATAAAAAATAAAAGAAGTTTCTAAGATAACATAGCATTTTTAGAGAAATTTTAATGATGCATTGTTAATTATCCCAAAGTAGTGTTTCTCATAAAAATAACCACTAAATTATCGTATATTTCTACAAAATACTTTATATTAAAATATTAACTTATTTCTATCAATGTACCGATTATTATGAAAAATAAAACCATTTCATCAAATCTTACCACATGATTCTCTAACAATAAGTTGAACTGGAATAATTGAGCTTATGCTTTCCTTAATATCTCCATCAATTTCATCCACTAAAATATCAGCAGCTTTTTTTCCTATCTCATCACAATTTTGTCTTATTGTTGTAAGTTTAGGAGTTGTATATAAACATGCCTCAATGTCATCAAAACCTATAATAGAAATATCTTCTGGCACCCTTAAGTTCATACTTTTTACTGCTTCAATTGCTCCAAATGCAGTTTTGTCACTTGCAGCAAATACAGCTGTTGGTCTATCCTTTAGCTTCAATAATTCTAGCATTGCATCATATCCACCTTGGAAATCAAAATTATTTCCCTTTTGTATATACCCTTCCTTTATATCTAAATTAAGTTTCTTCATTTCATCTACATATGCTTGTTCTCTTAAATTGCTTATATAATTATTATCTTGCTTCATACCTGTTATATGAGCAATTTTTCTATGTCCAAGATTATATAAATACTCAACTGCCATTTTACATCCTTCATAATTATTTGAAGTTACTGTAGATGCATTATTATGATGAAAATCTATAAATACTACCGGAAATTCAGATTCTATCAATTCTAATACTTCTTCCTCATATGGATTGCTACATATTACAGCAATTCCATCTACTTTCTTATAACGAAAATATTCCAAAAAAGTTTTATTCTTTAATCTGTTATTCTTAGATCCAAAAAGTAAAGAATATCCATGCTTTTCAGATTGTCTCTTAAATGACTCTATAACAGCAGAAAAAAATGGATGTTTTAGTCCAATGTTAGAATCTTCAAAATATATAATTCCTAAAGTCCATGTTTTCTTTGTTGCTAGTGATTGAGCATCTGAATTTGGCCTAAACTTCATATCCTCTAATATCTTTTTTATTTTTTTTCTAGTTTTATCACTTACATCCGGATAATTATTTATAACTTTTGATACTGTCGCAGCAGATACACCTGCAACCTTTGCTACTTCATATATTGTACTCATTAAATTCCCCTCTTTTGATTTTATCACCAAAAACGATTTACATCGCATAACACATAACACTTACAATTACATATTATACCTTTTTTACAATAATGTAAATGTTTTTATTAGTTTCTCCCTTATTTTTCCACAATTATCTACTCTATAAAACATTTTTTATGATGTATTGTGATTATAAGTAATATTATGATTAGCAGTTCTATCAATAATACAGATATAAAAAAAGCAAAAGAAACTCATTTCTTTCACTTTTTTAATTTTAACTATAAATGTTACTTATATTTCTTTAGCTCCATATTGTTCATAATATGCATCTATTCTTTTATTAATCTCATCATCTATTAAGATTTTCCCATTAATTTCTTTATTGTAAAGATATTCTCTTACTTCAGCCATAGTTACAATAGCACATGTTTTAAATCCAAATTCTTCTCTTATTTGAGTAAGAGCTGATTTTTCTGTTTTTCCTCTTTCCATTCTATCAACTGAAATTATAAGTCCTTCAACATCTACATTACCTTGTGATTTTAAAATTGGCATTGTTTCATAAATAGAAGTTCCAGCAGTTGTAACATCTTCTACTATAAGCACTTTATCTCCATCATTTATTGAACTTCCAAGAAGAATTCCCTTATCTCCATGATCTTTTACTTCTTTTCTATTAGAACAATAATTAACATCTATTCCATACATATCTGATAAAGCAATTGTTGTAGTAACACTTAATGGAATTCCTTTATATGCTGGTCCAAAAACTATGTTGTAGTCTTCTTTAAAATTTTCCTTTATAGCTCTAGCGTAGAATTCTCCTAGTCTTTTTAATTGACTTCCTGTTTTATAGTTTCCTGTATTAACAAAGAATGGTGTCTTCCTTCCACTTTTAGTAACAAAATCTCCAAATGTTAATACTCCACATTCAACCATAAATTCAATAAAATCTTTTTTGTATTGTTGCATAATTTCTACCTCCAAATATTTTTTAAAACAAAGCAACTGTAATCAATCTTGCTTCCCCTAAAAATTACCATATTTGAGACGCAATTATATTCCTTTTAACGTATTTAATAAAAGTATATATTTGTTCACTCTAAAAGCTTTAAATTTTCCATACGTTAAAAAAAACCTTTCTTACGTACGGTAAGAAAGGCATAGTATTTCTACGCTTAAATATTATAACTTCCTTACTGATTTCTCGAATCAATTTAAAGGGACTGTTTTCTTTTCATTTATGTTATCATCAACTCCACATATTGTCAAGATAAATACATATTTATATTCATCATCACATCATACTTGTTGACTAATTTAATAACACAATAAATTTTATGATACAACACTTGCTATTATAAGTCCAATAGCTACCATAAATCCTGCAATTACAATTGCAACTGCAATATTATTTTTCTTTAACTCTTCGTTAAAATCAACTTTTGTAAGTACTTTATCAAAAATAACATATCCTAATATTAAAAGTACTATTCCTACAAAACCAAATACAATACTTAAACCTACATTACTTAATAATCCTTCCATTCTTCCCCCTACTTTCTTATTTATTTAAATATAATGATATATATTTAGCTGTTGAATCAGTTATAAATTCCCCCATTCTTGTATATATTCCTGAAGGCTTACTGCCAGTAATATATACTCCTAAAACAGGAAATTGTAACTTTTGTTTTTTATCAAAAGATGAATAAACATCCATCCTTAAAGGTCTTATATTAATCCTATCTTGAAATATATACTGTTCAGAAAAATCCATTTCTTCAAATGCATCCACTATACCATTTCCTTCTCTAGAAAGATACGGTTTAGCAAGATAATCAGCAGATAATTTTTTATCTTTTTCAAGAGTTGTATATGGTATATATTTCTTTATAATACCTTCTTCTTCTTCATTTAAGATGCCCTTTCCTATAACCTCATAAAGCACTGCAAAAAATGCCTTTGATTGAGTAATAAGAGTATGACCTGGATTTATCAAATACTCTTTATTACATAGCGGTTTTAAGAACTTTTTCATATCTTCATCAAAATAAAACCAATCTAAAGGATAATATCTATATATAGCATCAATCTTATTTCCATATAAATAAATTTCATCCTCTTCTATTTTCATATCATACACATTTCCAAATATAATATTATAGTCGCCACATTCTTTTAAAATATCATATACAACTTTTGTATTATAAATATCTTCATAATACCAAGAAGTAACAACTGCTATATTTTTTATTTTACCTTGTTCTTCTAGTTGCCTTAAAATCTTTTTTAAAGTATTCTTTATATTTAATCTAAAATTCTTATTAGGATTTACCAAATCCAAATCTAACTTATCTTTCATAATTTCAGGTATTGCTATAGACTCAACAAGGCCTGCTGGTGTTTCCGAATTGAACTCAAGTATCTTTAATTCTCCTAAATTATCAACTACAAAATCAATTCTTCCAAGAGCACAGAGTTCTTTTACAAAATTATCTTTTACTATATCATAAAGTTCCTCTGGTATTCCAAGAATAGGTCCAAATAGTTCTAATTTTTCTTTAATATAAGGATATAACTTATTTAAAATGTCACAAAATTTTTTTGATACATACTTAATTTCTTTATAAAATTCTTTTTCTACAACCATTCTATCTAAAGATATATACTGATTTTTATTAGTATAATTTCCTGTAAAATCATAATTAAATGAAAGTTCTTCACTTAAATATTCATATAATTCTTCTCTCTCTTGACCTTTTAAATTGCAATTTTCAATTTTTAATATAAAATCATCATGTCCTAATGGGCTCATCCAAGTGTAATAATCATCTGTTAAAAAGTCTAATCCCCATCTTACTAAAATTCCTGTAACATCTTTATTCATTATATAAAGTCCATAATTTCCATAAGCTTTAATAAGAGTATTTCTATTATCATAATCAGGAGCATATGTATACTCCTCTCTTATATCAATAAGATCTTGTACTATATGAATCTTACCATTTTCAAGAATATATTCAAGTTGTTCTTTCCAAACAGATTGTTCATAATTCTTGCCTATATACACTTCTTGACTATATCTACCCAAAGATGACTTAACAACATATTTGTCCTTATTATTTAAAACTTTTTTCAAATTGTCATTACTTAAAATCTCCGTATAAGGAATGCATTTTTTTATTATTTCTTTATCATAAAAACTTAATTTGTCAGAATCATTTTTTATCAGTTTCCACAAATAAGCATATAATCCTTTTGCTTGAATTGCTATTATTCTTGGATCATTTAAAAGCAATACATTTCCCTTATTAAAACAATCTAAAATTTCATCCATATTATTAATTTCCGATGAAAACTCAGTAGGAAAAAGTTTTAATATAACATCTAATTTAACTTTTGAAAATGCATATACACTCTCATCTATGACTGACAAATTATTATTTCCAACTGAAATTATATTAATTTTTGTTTCTTTTAATATATCCTTAAAATAGTATGCATGATGTAATTCTTCATAATGGCATGAATCCATCAAAAAGCCTACATTTATTTTTTCTTTTTTATTAGTAAATTCATCGCATATTTCTATAAGATAACTTATTAAATTTTGTATAAAATTTTCATTTAAATTACCTTTAAAATCGCATTTTTGTGCCAAATGTATTTCCTTCTGACCACAAGGCTTATCATAATTAAACTCTGAAAAATAAACCTTATTTTCTTTATCTATAAAAGTATCAAACCTTGTCCAAAACATTGGTGATAGCGGACACTTTAAATTAAAAATCTTATCTTTAAAAGGGAATTCATCAAAATATGATAATAATTCTTTATGTTTACCATTTACTTCTCTTAAAACTTCTAGGTTTATTCTATTTATTTCCTCACCGTAGCTCTTCATTTTTTGCCATATATTATCTTCAATATAAAAAGGTATTTGAGAATGAACATGTTCTTCACCTGTTGCACTCACCATATAATTATCAAATAATATGTCTTCTGTATACTCTAATTGATTTTTCATAAAACATTACCTCAGTGTTTTATCAGCTTGAAGAGCTTCCGCCTTTTGAGCCTGAATATCCAGAAGATTTACTTCCTGAAGATTTCGATATTCCACTTTTTTTATTTGATGAATTTCCTCTATACGAATGCCAATAACTTCCATGTCGTGTATGGCTTATATCATTATCATATTGTTCCTCATCATCTTCTTCATCTTCATTATAAATATCATTACATCCTGTTAAAGAACCTGCAATTCCAACAGTAAATGCCACTGTTACAGCCATAGCAAGTGCTTTTTTCTTATTTTTCTTTAATATTTCTTTTACATCAGCCACTACTTTATTCCACCTTTATCAACTTAACTTCTATACTTTTATTCATAAAATCAACATATTCCATCAAGTCTTCTTTAACTTTACTTTTGGTTATAATTTTTATTCCTTTATAACCTAACGCTTTTAACATTTCTTCATCTGGTAAATCATCAAAGCCAATTTCATATTGATTATTTAGCCTATTATTTATATTTACTAAATTAACATTGTCTATATACCTATCATAAGGAATAAACATAATAAATTTATCAAATTTATTATCTTGTAATCTCAATCCACACTCTATTAACTTTGAAATATTAATCTTGTCCCCTATTAGACCAAAATCATTAAATAATAAATTAGCATTAAGAATAGGTTTTATTTTATATCTATTATTAAGTTCAAGAGATAAATCCAATATTTCATTAAAGTCTAAATCTACAATCACAAAATATTTGTCATCAAATTCTTCAAGAACTTTGTAAACTAACTTTTTATCTATATCGCTATTATAACTTAATAAAGTAAAATCTTCATATGTTTTTAAAGATACAAATGGTGTACTTCTAAAAAAGCACCTATATTCTCCCAAGTCCTTCTTCCATTTTCTATAAACTTCTCTTAATTCTATATCACGTAAATTCATCACTACAACCTTTCATAAGTTACTGAATAAATACCATCTAAAGATATATAATGCTTATATCCATCTTCATTTATAAAAACGCATCTTCCTTCACTACACTCATCTTCACAAACCTGACCTTTAAAAGTAATTTCAGGTTTTGATTTTTCCCATGAAGAACAAGTTTCATAAACATTTATTTCCTGAGATGATACTAAAAATCCACAAGGAAGTTTATGAATAATAGCAAAATTATTTTTAGTAGAAAATATTTGTCTATAAGTTTTACTATCTATCAACGTATCAATTGCTAAAAGTCCATTATATAGATTTATAATATTTCCTTCTATCACTTCAGTAGCCTTATCATTATACCAATCAGCAAATGTTTTATAAATAAATAATTCCATCAATGCCTCCATCACTATCTTTTTTTCTATATTATATATGTATTCATAATTATTAACAAGTCAGGTAATAGTTATTTATTCTAAAAACTGTTTTTATGTATGTAAAAAAGAGACAAACTCAACGTTTGTCCCTTTTCTAGCAAATATTTTATTTATACATAACTACCTTTGCTTCTAAGCCTTTATAATCTGTCATCTTTGACCAATCATTATTTGCAAAAGCTCCTACTATCTTTACAACACTTCCATCATTTTTCAATTCAATATCACTATTTACTCTGTATTCTACATACATACCTTTAGAATCAGAGCTTATCTTTGCAGTTGTATCTTTAGTATAATCTGTATACCATGGATTATCACTAAAGTTAATTCCTGTATTATAGCAATAAGTAGCCATCTTATTATCATCTGATTTTTGGAAGTAATATCTTACCCCTACCTTTGATAAGTTAATTGGCTCATCCTTTGCTTTAAGAGTTATAGTTTGATTTACTCCATTTTCTTGTACATTTTCAACATCTAATTCTACATTATCTGTAATATCTTCAGCATTTAATCCTAAAACATCTGATTTAGCTAATGCTCTTACTAATGCAGAATTCCAATATATATCTACTTCATTTATAGAATATGATTCTGTACTATCTATATAGCATTTAGCTGGTGCTACACCTTCTAGATATGCCTTAGCAGTTGGATCTTCAAGACCTGAGTTAACACCACCTATTATCATACCAGGAATTGCTTCTTTAACAACAGCTGATGGTCTATGATGTGGATTCTTTGGAGAAATTGTACCATAACCAGTTACAAAAGATAGACCATTAGCATTTTTACCAAAACAATAATTAATATGTTCTCTTGCATAGTCTACATAATCAGCATTAGGTGAAATTTTATTAGCTAAATCTAATAATGAACTTTCAGCTAAAATATTCATATTACATCCCCAATAGAAGTTGGAACCATTAGCTATTGAATATCCATCTTCTTTTGAAGCTGCCACTATTCTATCAGCTTCTTTTACTATAGCTTTCTTAATTTTAGACTTTAATTCTTCATCTGCGCCTTTAGCACTTAAATAAGCATCATTACCAAAACCGCCCATGCTTTGCCATCCATATTCCATTTCTATTTTTTGTGATGCAAGTTCTTTAAATTTTTCATGATATTTATCTTCGCCAGTTACTCTGAAAAGTTCTGCTGCTG
Organism: Clostridium sp.; assembly: GCA_015058375.1. GTDB lineage: Bacteria > Bacillota > Clostridia > Clostridiales > Clostridiaceae > Clostridium. Next base: position 3,859 of record SVCK01000069.1, on the reverse strand, counting down.
CCCAATATCTTTCATCAATATCACTAAAATCTCCATATTCTCCTGTAACAATACCATCTGGATTGCTTACACCTTGACTTGGTGCTGCATCTAAATATTCATAAGCTGCTTTTGCTGCTTCTAAACATTTATCAGCAAATTCAGGATCTAGATCTTTATAAGTATCATATCCTACTGCCATAATAGCTGCAAAGTCACCAGTTGCAGTAGTTGATATAGGAGTAACTATAAGTTCATCAGTTTCTTCTTGAGGCATTACAAATCCTGGGAATCCTGCACATGTTACCTTATGGTAAACCCCTCCATTTTCCTTGTTTTGCATTTTGAATAACCATTCAAATTGACCTTTACATTCATCTAAAATATCTGCAATTCCATTTCCGCTTTCAGGAATATTAGTATCATCAGTAAATGCATCGTTATTAGCTTTATAAGCATATAATAAATCTGCCAAAGTTTTTGATGTTGCAACTACATATCTTCCATAATCTCCAGCATCATGCCAACCACCTGAAACATCAATATATTCATCTGTTCCATAAATTCTAGCTAATTGTGTATGACATTCTGGATGTGCCCATTTACCAGCATGTTCTTCTGGTAATTCACTACATCTTTGTAAATAAAAAAATCTAACTGCATCCTTTAAAGCATCTTTATAAATATCCTTATCTATTTTGAATTCAAAAGATTCACCTAAAGTTTCATTTGTTATAACATAAGTTCCAGGAGTTTTTACTTCTGAAAAATCACCAAAATAGTCAGTTTCTTTTGCTGACAAATTTTCTTTTCCTTCTGATATTTCTCCAGTATAAACTACATCTCCAGTTTCTTTAGATACAACATTAAATTTTTGACCTGAAACATCTTCTCCTCTGAATACAACTTGTTTCTTACTATTAGGAACATAACCTAATTCATTTAATATTATCTTTTGCTCTTCTTTTACTTCTTCTTCATAAGTAATATCTGATGCATCAACTAATTTTAAACTTACATTACTTATAGAAACAGTATGTTCATCTAATTGTTCCCCTTCATTACCCATGTTAAAGCAAAGTTTTGGAGCGAAATCAGTTTCGTCTTTCATTACAAAAGGCATTGTTACAGTTTGTTTTTCAGAAGTTGTATTTACTTTCTTCCAAACATATGAATGATAATCTCCTCCATCTAATTGAATCATTGCTTCAATATCTCTATCTACTGATGATTCAATATCAAATTGTAATTCATATTTTCCACCTTGATATAACTTAAAAGTTTGATTATAAACTTGAACTCCATAATTAAGTTTTCCAAGATTAGTTATATTAGTTACTAACTTTTGATCTTTATTATCTATAGTAGCCTTTCCACCACCATCAAGATAAATTCCCCAAGCATTTGTTCCATTAGTAAGATCTCCGTTTTTAATCAAGTTTTCATCACTTGCTTCTGGTTTCTTAGTTGTAGTTTTTTCAGCACCACTATCATCCACCATTACTAACTCAATGTTATCAAAAACTATTGTATGTGGATCTAATTCTTCTCCTGGATTTCCCAAGCTAAAGCAAAGCTTTGGAGTCAAATCTGTATCATCTTTCATTACAAAATCAAGAGTAAATGTTTGTTTTTCTGGTGTTACATCAAAAATATTCCATCCATAACACTTGTAATCTCCACCATTTTGTTGAAGGCCACCTTCAATCTTTCTTGGAATTGTTGAACTAACATCAAACTTTAATTTATATTCAGCCCCCTTAACTAATTTAAAGCCATCTGTTGCCACTTGAACTTTCCAGTTAGCATCACCTACTGAATTTACATCAACTTTTAAAGCTCCATTTTCATTTGAAACTTCCATATCTGCATCATCAGCAGCATAATGACTCCAGCCATCAATTCCATTAGTAAATTCCCCATTATTAATCATATTACTTTGTGTTGATTCAACTGCTTGTACATTTTTAACTGTTCCTGCAAGATTTACGAAACCGGTTGTGGTTAATGTCGCAACTGTCAACATCATTACTAAAAACCTTTTCATTTGAAATATCTCCTTCCTACTTGTAAAAGTATACATTAAGATTATACATCTTTCATCTTAATACATCAATTCAATTTATATACTTTTCAAGAAACAAAAAACATATTTCACGATTTTTTTTAAATCTTTTTTCAGTTTATTATTTTTCTTTTATTAATCGCTTTTGTCTATTTTCGAGTAAATATATTTATAGTTATATAAATAATTTTTTAAAAAATTGTAAGTTTTGAAGATATATTCAAAAGCAAAATTCCATAAATGCCTTGTGCAAAATTAAAAAACAGAGCTGTATATTGAATGTTTTATCATACAATATACAGCTCTGTTTCTATATATTAAAAATTTCAATTATTCTTTCTTGCATACATAATTCTTTTTAAAATGACCAAAAAAGTTATTATACATAATACAGCAATTCCAATAAAAATTTTCATTTTATTTTCATTACTTGGACAAACTATGCTTTCTACAGCAATAGCATTAGTAGAATTGATATATATAAAACTCATAGCTATAATAATACATATCATTATCCTTTCTAATATCTCTTTCATCTCAATGTACCCCCCTTATATATAATCTTATGAATATTTTCATTATGTAGCTTCAAATTACTATTATTCATTGAATTTTTTATAGAAAAAATCCGGAAACACCTTTTTAAAAGACTCTCCAGATATTTTCTATAATTTAATTTTTACTATTGAGGTAATTATGTTGGTCTCTTTACTTTTGTTAAATTGGATTTATTTAACTCTATACTATTATATTACTCTTTATTGTAATCGTTGTCAACATTTTTCTAATTTTTCCCTTATATTTTTTTGACACTTTATTCTAAATTAGTGACACAACCTCTAAAATTATCATTCAAGTACATTTCAATACATTTTCTAACTTCATCAAATTGCTTATTTGTTTCCTCTATTTTAGATTTAAAATTTATCAATTTATAAAAGTATCCTTGCTCTATAGTAAGCTTTATACTTTCAGGAAAATAAAGTCCAAAAATCAATGCTATATGAGAAACAACACTATCTACAGGGGTTTTCTTTAACCTTCTTAATACAGTTTCATTTCTTTTAAACGATTCTAAAACCTCTTCAGTAACTATTGAATTTAATATTTCTTCTTCACTATATCCATAAACATCTAATATAGGCTCTGTTACATTAACTCTAAAAATATCTATTTTATCTGCATCTCTTAAAATTTTAGCAAATAAGGTTTCTCTATAAGTTAAATTTTCTGGAAGAGAAAAAACATTGTGATTAGTTATAACCTTTTTAATCAAATCATCTTCTATGTCATCTTCTATAAAGTTTCTTATCTCATTTTCTTCAAACAATATTTTAACACCCAGTTTTGCATGATCTACAGAATCTTTATCAACAAATGTATTATATCTTTTTATTTGCTCAAACCTACCTATATCGTGAAGAAGTCCAGTAAGATAAGCAAGATTAATATCCTCTTCACTCAACTTTAAATTTCTAGCTATCTTTTCACATATCTGACTAACTCTATATGTATGTTCTATCTTTAACTTTATCTTTCCATCTTCACTATTATAGTTATTTACATACTCTTTAAAATTTTTTTCTGCTTTTAATCTATCTATATACATATTCTCCTCCAATCTATAATTACCGATCTGTTAAGTTATATGAACATCGCCCTTCTCGCCTTTAAGAATATAAATGTTAAGATAACAATGGTTCTTCCGTATTTATCCGTTTAAGCGCAGCATTAATTTTGCTGCAAGTAGTTTTTTGCTGCACCTTCCATACATAGTCCTTTTTATCATTTTTAATTTGCTATTAGTCCCTTCTA